>JADHLJ010000079.1 GCA_016780745.1 Alphaproteobacteria bacterium
GGAGGACGATGTGTTTGGGTCGGTTGGAAATGTCACGCGTCTCGCTATGGCGGCCTCCGTCTTGATCTGCTTCGCCCTGGCGAGCGCGTCAACGTTGCGAGCCGAGGATGTCCGTTCAGATATCGGGCCGAAAGTCGGGGACGACATAGGCGGTATGATCGCGCTACCGGATCAGGCCGGGATTCGCCGGGATTTCGTTTCGCTAAGCGGTAAGGCGGGACTAATCGTGGTTTTTAGCCGGTCTCTGTCTTGGTGCCCGTTTTGTAAGACTGACGCAAAGCAGTGGTCCGGCGTCGTGAAGGACGCCGGCGATCGTGGTTTCAATATCGCGATTGTTACCTATGACGCGGGCGATGCCTTGGCCGCGTTCGCGGACCGGTTCAATATCCAATTTCCGCTGCTTTCGGACGAAGGGTCCCATCTTATTTCCAAGTTAGGGATCTTAAATCAGGAAAACGCCCCGGGAAGTTTCGCTTATGGCGTGCCGCACCCCATGGCGTTCGTTATCAATGCCAAGGGCGTTCTTAAGGCACGCTTCTCTGAAGCCAGCTACACGGATCGGGCCGACAAGAACGATGTTCTCGCCGCCGCCGCGCGGATTGGCGCGCCGGCCAAGTGAGTTCAATGAAATCGCAAGGCCTGATTGGCGGATGGTGGTTCGACAATGACTGTCGGTAGGGGCGGCGCGATCGTCGGACCCAAGCGACAAGCCTTGCTGGTCTCGGATATGGCGATGGCCGAGGACGCTCCAAATGGCCGGGCTGGGCAACGCATTCATGACGCGTCGCGACTATCGTTCGAGGATGTTCAAAACGTCGTCCACGGGTATGCCGATTTAAGGCCCGGGATCGATGGCGTGGTCAGCAATCATTTTAAGGACATTCACAGAATCCTGAATGGCATCCGGGACCGTCGGTTCTATCAGGGACTCTCTTGCGGTCGATCCGGGACGATGTGGGCCTACAATTTTTTCGTCATGTCAAAGGAACGGGGCGGCGTCCCATTCATGCCCTATCATCATTTGCCGGTCGCGCTTTCCTCCGCGACCATCTCGGAGATGTTTTATCGCGGCGTGACAGGGCGCTTCGAGACACAACTTGACGAATTCAATCGCGCGAAGACGCCGCGATATTTCGCGGGATTGTACTTTCGATCGCGTCTTACGGAGCTTCTGCATTCGTCGATAGCGCGGGTGGTGATGCTTAACCATTGGGAAACGCCGTTCGCTCCGATTTTGGCAACCTATTTCAGCCAGTCCAAATTCTTTCATCTCGATAGAAACCGAACGGATACCATATTCTCCATCCTCGCCAGCACGGCCAACGTTGACCAGGCGAGGAAATTGAATTGCGCGGAGTTTATCGACTTTGTCACGCGAGATGCGCCGCGAGGACGATCTGAATCAACAACCCTAGGCACGCAGCTATTGCCATTCGACGTGATCGACGATCAAGGGGGCGGCGTTCTTTTCGACCCGGTCGCGATGTCCCCGCTAGAACTGGCGGTTTGGCAATACAATTTTTCGCGGATGATGGCGAAGTCCATTGAACTTTTGGTCGGTGGGGAACGGTTCCAGAGGATTGATGTTGATGCGTTGTTCAAGGGGGCTACGGATCCAATGCGCGCCTTCGTTGAGTTTTTCGAATTGGATCGACGAGGCGCGGAGCTTTTAGCGCATCAGGTTAGCGAGAGAGTGAATGCCAAATTCAAGGCCGTATCGGACGATGGCGTAGACGAGGCCAAAGCGGAGATCGAAAAGTTGTTGGCGTAAGATGGCTGGCGCGAAAATGGGAAGCCGCTCGTGGCTCTACCAGCCGGTTCGTCCTAGTTCGAGGTTTAGCAGAAAACGTTTAGCATCAAGGCCGCCGCCATACTTGTTTAACGAACCGTCCGCGCTACATAGGCGATGACAAGGCACAACAATCGGCAGCGGGTTTGCCCCGTTGGCCGCTCCGACCGCGCGAATCGCCTTTGGCCGACCGATATCGCGCGCCAAATCGCGGTAGGCGCGCGTCTTACCCCAGGAGACGCGGAGCAATTCGACCCAAACCGCCTTCTGAAAATCCGTTCCGATCATCATCATCGGGAAATTGAATGTACGACGAAGCCCGGCGAAATAGCCGGTGAGTTGGCTACGCGCCTCCACGTACAACGAGTCGTTGTGTCGCCAATCGGAGCGAGGTGTTATGGCTCGAATGCCCTGGGAGAATCCGATCAGCGTCACGTCACGGCCATCGCCGCCGATCAGCAGATTGCCGACCGGTGATGAAAGCACCGCATAGTCGGTGACGTGGTTTTCGGCGGCATGCTTCATCTTGTCCTCCGACTCATCAGGTCGATGATCGCCATCGGGTTGTTCACCGCGCTTTTCTACGCGAGACTCCGCCCCGCTTGCGCGCGGTGGGAGCCGACGCGAATTGGAGGTTACCATGAAGCTGATGTGGTTCCATTTAATGCCCTACACCGAACTCCCGGACGATTTCAGGGAGAACAACCCCGGCATTTGGGTCGACATCAATTCCGAGCTTTTCGACCCGACCCGCGCCCACCATATGTATAACGACTTCATGGATGAGCTTGAATTCGCGGCGACCTGTGGGTTCGACGCGATCTGCGTGAACGAGCATCACGCCAATGGCTACGGCCTCATGCCATCCCCGAACCTTATTGCCTCGACCCTGGCGCGGCGGACCAGCGACGCGATGATCTGCGTGATGGGTAACAGCCTGGCCCTCTATAATCCGCCGACCCGCGTCGCCGAGGAAATGGCGATGATCGATGTCATCTCCGGCGGTCGTCTGATCGCCGGCTTTCCGGTCGGCACGCCGATGGACACCTGCTACGCCTATGGCCAGAACCCGAGCATGCTGCGGGACCGCTATTACGAGGCGCATGACCTGGTGAAACGCGCCTGGACCGAACGCGAGGTGTTTTCGTTCAACGGGCGCTACAACCAGCTTCGCTATGTGAATATCTGGCCGCATCCGGTGCAGAAGCCGCATCCCCCGATCTGGATTCCCGGCGGTGGTTCGGTCGAGACCTGGCGGTGGTGCGCCGAGATGGACTACGTCTACTGCTATCTCTCGTATTTTGGCTACAAGGTCGGCCTCAGCACGATGCGCGGGTTCTGGAACGAGATGGAGCGGCTTGAGAAAGAGCCCAATCCCTATCGCGCCGGCTTCCTGCAATTCGTCGGTGTCGCCGAATCCCGCGAGGAGGCGATGCGTCTCTACCGCGAGCCGGCGGAGTATTTCTACGGGCGCTGTCTGCATATCGATCCGCGCTATGCCCAGCCGCCGGGATACACCACCGAGGCCACCATCCGCGCCCGGGTCGAGGGACAGATCGCGACCGCCGCCAAGAAAGCCACCGCGCGCGGCAAGACCGCGACCGAGATGGAGGATATCATCGATCAGGGCTACATCATGATCGGAAGTCCCGACGAGGTCGCCGAACAGCTCCGCCATGCCGCCAAGGAGATGAATGTCGGCCACCTGATGTTGCTTTGTCAGTTCGGCAACATGAACAAGCAACTCGCGGCTTATAACACCAAGATGTTCGCCGAAAAGGTGATGCCGCGGATCAAGGATCTCTTCGACGACGAATGGGAAGATCATTGGTGGCCGACGCCGATGCCCGCCGGGGATCGGGCCGTGCCCGACGCCGCGCTTGACGGTTCCGTCGCGGAAGCCGCCGAATGACCGGCGCTCGGGAAACCACCATCCAGGTCGACGGCGCGGATTTTCGCGTCTGGACCGCGGGTTCCGGCCCGAAAGTCGGGGTGTTCGCCGGCTTTGGCGGGCTGCTTCAATGGACGCCATTCCTGTGCAAGCTCGCCGAAACTCGCACCGTTATCGTGCCTTCCCTGCCTGGGTTCCCGGGCGGCGGTGGCCGGGCACATGTGGAGCTGGACAGTCAGCTGGACTGGTTGCTGATGGCCCGCGAGATCCTGAACGGATGCGAGTTGGAGGGCGAGGATCTGATCGGGATCTCGCTCGGCGCGGCGCTGGCCGCCGACGTGACGGCGGTCTGGCCACATAAGACCAAGAAGCTGGTGCTCGTCTCGCCGATTGGCATATGTGACGGAGATACGCCGATCGCGGACCCCTGGGGCGTGACGCCGCAAAAGCTCCCGGCGCTGCTCTGCGCCAATCCCCAGGCGCTTGAGGCGCATCAGAAAATGCCCGAGGGCGCGGATGAGCTTGAATGGGAGGTCTCCCAGATCCGCGCCAACGAAGCCGCCGCCCGCCTGCTCTGGCCGAACGGTGATATCGGGCTCGCCAAGCGGATTGGCAGGATTTTCGGCGAGACGCTGATTATCTGGGGCTCCGAGGATAAGGTGGTTCCCCCGTCCCATCGCCCGCTTTACAAGAACGGGCCATGCGGGCCGGTGACAGAAAAGGTGCTCGACGGTGCCGGTCATCAAGCCGATTTCGACCGCCCCAACGACCTCGCCGCAATGATCGACGATTATTTGAGGATATCGACATGAGTGACTATCAACCGCCGGCGGATGTGACCGCGCAGACCGCCGAGTTTCTGCGCAGGGTCAATTCCCTCAATCTGACGCCGATGGTGGAGCTATCCGCCAAGGACGCACGCGAGCAGATGGAGCGCGCGGTCGCCGCCCGCGACCTGCCGCCGCCGGAGATCAAGGATACCCGGGAGCTGCGGATACCCGGGCCGGCGGGACTGATCCCCGCGCGCCTGTATATCCCGCGCGAAAACGCCGCGAACCCGCCGGGCCTGTTGGTCTATTATCACGGCGGCGGTCACGTGATCGGTAGCCTTTTCAGCCACGACGCCAGCGCGCGCGGGCTGTGCCATAACGGGCGTTGCGCGGTGTTGTCGATCGATTATCGCATGGCGCCGGAGGACAAGTTCCCGGCTTCGGTCGATGATAGCTACGCGGCCCTCGTCTGGGCGCACGAGAACGCGGAAAAGCTCGGTATTGATCCGACCAAGATCGCGGTTGGCGGAGATAGCGCCGGCGGTAATCTGGCGGCGGTGGTGGCCCTGATGGCCCGTGACCAGGGTGGCCCGGAGCTGTGCTTGCAGGTGCTGATCTATCCGCTGGTGGATTACCGCTGCAAGGGCAAGAGCTACGAGCAGTTCGGCAAGGGCTACGGCATTCTAGAGGCCGACACCATGGTCTGGTTCCAGCAGCATTATCTCGGCCGGTCGAAGAAGAACCACAATGATTGGCGCGCCTCGCCGTTGCTCGCGGACTCCCACGAGGGGCTGGCGCCCGCGATCATTATCGCCGCCGGGTGCGATGTGCTGCGCGACGAGGCCCGGGCCTATGCGGGCAAGCTCGCCAGCTCTGGCGTCTCCGTCGACTTCAAGGAATACGCTGGTGTCCTGCACGGCTTCTTCGGCCTGACCCAGATGATCGACGAAGCCGACCAGGCGAACCTGGACGCCGGTAGAGCCCTGGTCGCGGCGATGTCGGGCTAGCGGACCCGCGCGCCCTCGGCGAGCGGTCCTTGCGATTCAGATCGCCGGGGCGCAGATTGCCTGGAAAATCTTGACCCCCGAATCGCGGCGACCGTCGCAAGGATGTCCCATGAACGCTGTCATCGAGGAACGTCGCGGTTCCGTTCTGATCCTCAAGCTCAACAACCCGCCGGTGAACGGTCTCGGCGCGGCGCTGCGCACCGCGCTTGTCGGCGCGATCAAGGCGGGTCAGGAAAACAACGAAATCGCCGCTTTCGTGATCTCCGGCGAGGGGCGGATGTATAGCGCCGGCGCCGATATCCGGGAGTTCGGCACGACACCGCCCGCCGGCACGCCGGATCTGAACGACGCGATCAACAGTCTGGAGATGTCATCCAAGCCGGTGGTCTCGGCGATCCATGGTGTCGCGGCCGGCGGCGGGCTGGAGCTTGCTCTCGGCACCCATTATCGGGTCGGCGCGGCGAAAACCCGGGTCGGTCTTCCAGAAGTCACGCTCGGCATTCTTCCCGGCGCCGGCGGCACCCAGCGGTTGCCGCGTCTGATCGACATGACAAAGGCCTTGGAATTGATCACCTCGGGCCGCCTGATCTCGGTAGACGAGGCGCATAAGCTCGGGATCATCGACGAGGTCGCCGATGGCGATGTGCTGGAGGCGGCGATCGAGGCCGCGGAACGGCTGGCGACGGAGGGCGCGGCCCCCCGGCGCTCCCGTGATCAGGCCGTCGGTCTCGCGGCGGCGAAGGACAACCCCGCATTGTTCGAGGATTTCGCCAAGACCATGGCCAAGGCGGCGCGCGGGATGAACGCGCCCTATGCCTGCGTGCGCTGTGTCGAGGCGGCGACGACCATGAATTTCGACGACGGCCTCAAATACGAGCGCGAGGAATTCACCAAGCTGGTCACGGCGACGGAATCGGCGGCGATGCGCCATGCCTTCTTCGCCGAGCGCGAGGTCGCCAAGATCCCCGACGTTCCGGCGACTACATCGGCAAAGGACATCAAATCGGCGGCGATAATCGGCTGTGGCACCATGGGCGGCGGAATCGCCATGAACTTCGCCAATGTCGGCATTCCCGTGACCATCATCGAGACCGAGCAAGCGGCTCTCGACCGAGGACTGGAGCGGATCAAGGGCAACTACGCCAACACGGTTTCCAAGGGCCGGCTCTCCCAGGACGCGATGGACAAGCGCATGGGGCTCCTGACCGGGGCCACGGACATGCAAGCGATCGGCGACGCGGATATCGTCATCGAGGCGGTCTTCGAGGAGATGATCGTCAAGAAGGAGATCTTCTCCAAGATCGACGCCATCGCCAAGCCCGGCGCCATCCTGGCGACCAACACCTCGACTCTTGATGTCGACGAGATCGCCGCCGTCACCAAGCGGCCCGAGGATGTCGTCGGCACCCACTTCTTCAGCCCGGCTAATGTGATGCGGTTGCTGGAGAATGTGCGCGGCGCGAAGTCCTCGCCCGAGACCATCGCAACGGTCATGAACTTGGGCAAGACCATCAACAAGGTCGCGGTGCTGGTTGGCGTCTGCGATGGGTTCGTTGGCAACCGCATGCTGCACCAATATGGCCGCGAGGCGAATTTCCTGATCGAGGAAGGCGTGCTGCCGCAACAGGTCGACAAGGTGATCTTCGATTTCGGCTTCCCCATGGGCCCGTTCACCATGGGGGACATGGCGGGCCTTGATATCGGCTGGGCGGTGCGCAAGCGCAAGGCGGCGGAGCGGCCCTCCAATCAGCGTTATTCGGCGGTCGCCGACCGGATCTGCGAGCAGGGCCGCTTTGGCCAGAAAACCGGCGCCGGCTGGTATCGCTACGAGGCCGGCAACCGGACGCCAATCCCCGATCCGGAGATCGAGTCGCTGATCATTCAAGCCTCCAAGAATGCCGGTATCGAGCGCCGCGAGATCTCGGACGAGGAAGTGCTGAAGCGCTGTCTCTATCCGCTGGTGAACGAGGGCGCGAAGATCCTCGAGGAAGGCCTGGCGATCCGGGCGTCCGATATCGACGTGATCTGGGTCCATGGCTATGGCTTCCCGCGTTATCACGGCGGGCCGATGTTCTGGGCCGATACAATTGGACTGGACGAGGTCTACGAGACCATGCGGCGATATCACGCGGAGCACGGAGAGTTGATGCGTCCGGCTGGTCTGCTGGAAAAGCTCGCCAAGGAAGGTAAGAAATTCAGCGACTTCAAGGGTTAGCCCAAGGGGACGCTTTTATCGTTCCGCGCAACGCGATCCAACGGTCGCGGCGCGGTGGCTGGATCTGGCAGGGATGCGGTGGTATCTCAAAACAAAGAGAATAAGCAGGGTTCGAGGGAGACGGGAAAATGCGGGAAGCGGTAATCGTATCAACGGCGCGCACGCCGATCGGCAAGGCCTTCCGGGGCGCCTTCAACAACACCCATGGCGCGACCATGGGTGGCCACGTGGTCAAGGCGGCGGTCGAGCGTTCTGGGCTTGATCCAGCCGAGATCGAGGACAGCGTCATCGGTGGCGGCTTCCCCGAAGGGGCGACCGGGCACAATGTCGCGCGCCAGATCATGATCAATGCCGGGCTTCCGGTTTCCTCCGGCGGCACCACGGTGAACCGGTTCTGCAGCTCCGGTCTGCAAGCGATCTCGATGGCGGCCCAGCGGGTGGTTATGGACCAGGTGCCGGCCATGGTCGCCGGTGGCCTTGAGTCGATCAGCCTGATCCAGCCGAACATGAATCTTACCCACTATAAGGAAGACTCGCTGGTCGAGAGCAAGCCCGAGATCTGGATGCCGATGATCGAGACGGCGGATAATGTCGGCCATCGCTACGGCGTCACGCGCGAAGCTCAAGACGAATATGCTTGCGAGAGTCAGCGCCGCACCGCCGCCGCTCAGCAGGCCGGCAGGTTCGACGATGAGATCGTGCCGATGTCCTCGACCATGCTGGTCAAGGACAAGGAGACCGGCGAAGTCAGCTCCAAGGACGTGACCTTGGACAAGGACGAGGGCAACCGGCCCGGCACCAACATGGAAGGGTTGCAAGGCCTTGAGCCGGTTCGCGGCGGCGAGCATTTCATCACCGCGGGCAATGCCAGCCAGCTCTCAGACGGGGCGTCGGCCTGTGTGGTGATGGACGCCAAGCTCGCCGAACAGCGGAATATCGAACCTCTGGGCCTTTACAAGGGCCTCGCCGTCGCCGGCTGCGAGCCCGACGAGATGGGCATCGGCCCGGTTTTCGCGGTGCCGCGCCTGCTGGAGCGCCATGGCCTGACCATGGACGATATCGACCTCTGGGAGCTGAACGAGGCCTTCGCGGTGCAGGTGCTCTATTGCCGCGACAAGCTCGGTATCCCGAACGAGAATCTTAATGTCAGCGGCGGTTCGATCTCGATCGGCCATCCCTATGGCATGAGCGGCGCGCGGATGACCGGCCATGCCCTGATCGAGGGTAAGCGTCGCGGCGCGAAAAACGTCGTGATCACCATGTGCGTGGGCGGCGGCATGGGCGTCGCCGGCCTGTTCGAAGTCCTGTAGGCGGGAGCGAGAAATGGACCTGATCCTGACCCCCGAGGAAGAAGCCTTTCGTCTCGAGGTGCGCGAGTTTCTAGCCGCCGAAGTGCCGGAAGAGGTCAAGCGCAAGACGATGACCGGCTTTCGCTTGTCCAAGGAAGAGCATGTCTCCTGGCAGAAGAAGCTTTACGAGAAAGGCTGGGTCGCGCCCGGCTGGCCAGTCGAGCATGGCGGCACCGGTTGGACACCGATGCAAAAGCATCTGTTTGAGGAAGAATGCGCCGCCGCCGGCGCGCCGCCGGTAATCGCGTTCGGCGTGACCATGGTGGCCCCGGTGATCATGGCTTTCGGCAATGACGCGCAAAAAGGCTACTACCTGCCGCGCATCCTGCGGTCCGACGACTGGTGGTGTCAGGGCTACTCCGAACCGGGATCGGGCTCCGATCTCGCCTCGCTGCGCACCAAGGCGGTGTTGAATGGCGACCATTACGTGGTCAACGGCCAGAAGACCTGGACCAGCCTCGCCCAGCACGCCAACCTGATGTTCTGCCTGACCCGCACCGAGGATACCGGCAAGCGTCAGGAAGGTATTACCTTCCTGCTGATCGACATGGAACAGCCGGGCGTGACGGTTCAACCGATCACCACCATCGACGGCAGCCAGGAGATCAACAACGTCTTCCTCGAGGACGTGAAGGTCCCGGTCGAAAACCGGATCGGCGAGGAGGGCAAGGGCTGGACCTATGCCAAATATCTCTTGGGCCATGAGCGCACGGGTATCGCGGCGGTTGGCCGTTCCAAGGCGCAACTGAAACGTCTGAAGACGATTGCCTCGGCGGAACAGCATGAAGGCCAGGCGCTGATCGAGGACGCGAATTTCCGCGAGAAGATCGCCGAGATCGAAATCGATCTGCTGGCGCTTGAATCCCTCGTGCTGCGGGTGCTTTCCGATGAAAGCTCGGGCAAGGGACCTGGGCCGGAGGCGTCGTTCCTCAAGATCCGGGGTACCGAGGTTCAGCAGGGCATCACCGAGCTTCTGGTCGAGGCGGTGGGCAACTACGCGCACCCCTATGTGCCGGACGCGATGAAGACCGGCTGGAACGAGGATCCGATCGGCCCGGAGCACGCGGCATCGATCGCGCCGCATTATTTCAATTGGCGCAAGGCATCGATCTACGGCGGCTCCAACGAGATCCAGAAGAACATCATCGCCAAGGCGGTGTTGGGCTTCTAGAGCCGTCGGGGTTGAGCTAACAGGACGAAATTGCGGGCCGGTGGCGGCGCGCGGACAATCGAGGATTTCATGAGCTTCGCATTCAACGACGACCAGAAAATGCTGGCCGAGAGCGCCGACCGTTTCATGCTGGACGACTATGCGTTCGAGACACGGCGCAAGATCATGAGCATGGACGAGGGCTTTAGCCGCGAGGTCTGGAGTCAGTTCGCGGAACTCGGCTGGTTGGCCCTGCCGATCCCCGAGGAACATGGGGGTCTCGGCGGCTCCACGGTCGATACCGCGGTCCTGATGGAGTGTTTCGGGCGCGGCCTTGTGGTTGAGCCCTATATGGGCACCGTGGTGCTTGGCGCCGGTGTTGTCGCCGCGGCCGGAAGCGACGCTCAAAAAGGTGAGATTCTCGCCGGCGTCGCCGAGGGCAGGACCCTGCTCGGTTTCGCGCATATCGAGCCCAAGGCCCGGTTTACCCTTAGTCATGTCGAGACCACGGCTACCAAGGATGGCGCGGGCTATGTCCTGAATGGCGACAAAGCGATCGTGCACAATGCCGACGCGGCGGATTACCTGATCGTTTCCGCGCGCACCGCGGGCGCGACCACCGATACCGACGGCGTGACCCTGTTCCTGGTGGACCGCAAGGCCGAGGGCGTGGAATTGCGCTCCTATCCGACGATCGACGGGCTGCGGGCCTCCGAGGTCAAGCTCGGCGGCGTGAAACTCGGCGCCGACGCGGTGATTGGCGATGTCGATGGCGCCATGCCGGTGATCGAGGCGGTGGTTGACCGGGCCAACGTGTTGCTCTGCGCCGAGGCGGCGGGGGCCATGGACGCGGCGGTGAAGCTGACCGTTGAGTATCTGAAGACCCGGGTTCAGTTCGGCCGTCCCATCGGTGATTTTCAAGTGCTCCAGCACCGCTCGGTCGAGATGCTGGGCGCCAAGGAATACTCGCGCGCGCTGACCTATCGCGCCGCCGGCGTGATGGATGTCGCCAATGCGCGAGACCGCGCCCGCGCGGTGTCCGCCGCCAAGGTGGAGATGGGCCGCGCCGGCAAGAAGATCGGTCAGGACGGCGTCCAGCTGCATGGCGGCATGGGCATGACCGAGGACATGGCCGTCGGCCATTACTTCAAGCGCCTGACCATGATCGACATGTTGTTCGGCAACACCGACCATCACCTGCGCCGCTTCGCGCGCCTCGCCTAGAACCCAAACAAAAACCTGAACATCAACACATTTAAGGAGACTGCCATGATCCCCGAGATGACCGAGCGCTCCCAGAAACTTCGCGCCCGAGTCCAGGCTTTCATGGACGAGCACGTTTTGCCGAACGAGGAGCTTTACTACGCCCAGGTCGAGGAGGGTGATCGCTGGGCCGAGCCGGAAATCCTGACCGAGCTTAAGGCCAAGGCCAAGGAAGCCGATCTCTGGAACCTGTTCCTGCCCGAGTCCGACAAGGGCGCGGGGTTGACCAACCTGGAATACGCGCCGATCTCCGAGGTGATGGGCCGGGTGTCCTTCGGCTCCGAGGTGTTCAACTGTTCGGCGCCGGATACCGGCAACATGGAAGTGCTGGAGCGCTATGCCTCCGAGGAAAACAAGGAGCGGTGGCTGAAGCCGTTGCTGGCCGGCGAGATCCGCTCGGCCTTCGCGATGACCGAACCGGCGGTCGCGTCCTCGGATGCCACGAATATCGAATCCTCCATTGCCCGGGACGGCGATGACTACGTCATCAACGGGCGCAAATGGTGGACCTCGGGCATCATGGACAAGCGCTGCAAGATCCTGATCTTCATGGGCAAGACCGACTTCAACGCGCCCAAGCACAAGCAACAGTCGATGATTTTGGTTCCGGTCGAAACGCCCGGCATCACCATCAACCGGGCTCTGACGGTGTTCGGTTACGACCACGCGCCGCATGGCCATGGCGATGTGACCTTCAAGGATGTTCGGGTGCCGGCCTCCAACATGCTGCTCGGCGAGGGTAGGGGCTTCGAGATCGCCCAGGGACGGCTTGGCCCGGGACGTATCCATCACTGCATGCGCTGCATCGGGCAGGCCGAGCGGGCGCTGGAACAGATGAAGGCGCGGGCCAACTCACGCACCGCCTTCGGGGTTCAGCTCTCCGAGATGGGCGCGCTCCGGCACAAGGTCGCCGAGGCCCGCATCAAGATCGACGCCACCCGGCTCATGGTCCTGCACGCGGCCCATAAGATGGACACCGTCGGCAATAAGGCGGCCCGTAAGGAAATCGCCATGATCAAGGTGATGGCGACCCGCATGGCCACCGAGATCGTCGACGAGGCGATCCAGGTCCATGGCGGAGGCGGTGTTTCGCAAGAGTTCAAACTGGCGCGTTCCTACGGCCACACGCGCGTCCTGCGTCTGGCGGACGGCCCGGATGAGGTTCATCTGGAATCGATCGCCAAACAGGAGTTCCGCCGGAACGACTAAATCCTCCTTCTTGGAGGAGTATTTGCCGCGCCGTTTGCCTGGGTCGGGTTTTTCCGCCCCCAGGTGAACGGCGCGGTTTGCGTTGGGAAGAAACGAACTCTTCGCAAAGACGAGAAACCGTCTAGGTGACGAAGTCTATCTCGACCGTCGCCTGATCACCGAAGCGGGCGATCACCCGCTGGCCAGGGCGGATGGGCAGCATGCCCGTGACGGAGCCGGTGCTTATGGTTTCACCAGCTCTAAGCCCATCACCAAACCGCCGGCGTTCCTCGGCCAGCCAGAGCAAAGGCCGCAAGGGATCTCCCATGACATCCGCGCCGGTGCCGCCACGGATGTCGCGGCCATCGACTTCCAGCCGGACTTCCATCGTCGTCAGAGCATCGCGCCAGTTTTCGATGGGCCCTCCGAAGACGTAGCGGCCCGACGCGCTGCCATCGGCGAGGATCGCCGGCAGCGGCGGTAGCGCTCGCGAGGGAAAGCGGCATTCCGCGACCTCGATACCCGCGTGCACGGAACCGATGGCGCCCACAATCTCCTCCATGGTCCAAGGTTGCTCCCGCGCCGGCAAAGGGTGGGCGAGGGTGCAGAAGAACTCACATTCCACCAGCGGGTCCAGCAGCTCGCCATGGCTTAGCCGCGCGGGCGATTCATGACGAAAGCGACGATAGGTTCGGCCATATATCGGGCCGTCGGTCTTCAGTTTCGCTCGTACGGCATCCGTCGTGGCGGCGATCTTCCAGCCCAAGGGCTCCCAGCCGAGGCGCGTGGCGACGTCGCTGTTGATCCGATACGCCAGGTCCGTCGATGACGGGATAAGCGAGGCGTCTAGCGCCGGGATCTGGCGGACCGACTCCCGCGCGTTCGCCAACAAGGAAACAAGTTTTTCAAACTCATGATCCATTGATGAATATCCCGTCCCGCCGGTGGAGCGAGCGTTCGCCGGGTCGCTTTGGCGCGCGCGACCGGTCGACCATGGCCAAGTTTAGATGATGGCGTGCCGCACCTTGGCGGAGACCCACTCACTGACGATAACGGTCGCCAGGATCACCAGCAAGATCATCGAGACCTGGGTCCAGGCGAGCGTGTTGATCGAGCCGTTCAACTGAAGCCCGATCCCGCCCGCGCCGACCAGGCCGAGGATCGTCGATTCACGGATGTTGATATCCCAGCGGAACACCCCGACACCGGCGAAGGTGGGCAATACCTGAGGCACGATGCCGTAGAGTATCTGCTGCGCCCTGCTGGCGCCCGTTGCTTCGATCGCCTCGACCTGGGTGTGGTCGATCTCCTCGATCGCTTCATAGAGAAGCTTGGCGCAAAAGCCGATGGATCTGAGACCAATGGCGATCGTGCCGGCCAATATTCCCGGACCGAAGATGAATACGAGCATCAGGGCCCAAATCAGGGAGTTCACGGATCTGGACGAGACGATGACGAACAGCGCGACCGCTCTCACGATCGGATGGGGCGTGGTGTTTCGCGCCGCCGCGAAGGCGACGGGGATCGCGATGATTAAGGCGATCACCGTGCCGAGCGTGGCTATGTTGATGGTATCCCAGACCGGCCACCACAGTT
>JADHLJ010000080.1 GCA_016780745.1 Alphaproteobacteria bacterium
AGAACATGGGGCGCCCGGATGGTGAAGTTCAAGATGAAGGAGTGCATTTCCGCCTCGCCATCAATCCCGCCCGCTATCAATCCGAACGGTCCGCGACCCCCCGGCGGTCACCCGCCGAACATCACATAGGCTTGGAAACCATAGGCCACCGCAAGCGATCCGGCGAGCCCCCAGGCGAGATACCAGATGAACACCGGGCGCTTGACCAAGGCGAAGACCGCCATGGCCGCCGGAATGCTGGTCACACCACCGGCGACCATGAAGCCGAGGCCGGCGCCGGGGGCCATGCCCATGTCGATCAGCGCGCTGACCGTCGGGATCGCGGCAAAGCCGTTGAGATAGGCCGGCACGCCCAACACCACCGAGGCCGGGATCGCCCACCAGGCCGCCCCGCCCAGGGATTCCGCGATCCGCTCGGCCGGGATATAGGCCACCATCAGGCTCTCCAACACAAAAGCCAGAGTCAGCCACTTGAACAGAAACCAGCCGATCGCCTTGCCCTCGCCGACAAAGGCCTGGCGTCGATCGGTATCGCCCCAGAACTTCCAGACAACTTGGTCGGCGGCCAGCGGACTTTTGACGCCACAGCCACTACCGCAGCCCATCGCGCCGGGCAGCATCGGATTGGCGAACAGCTCCTGGCGCGCGAACATATGGGTCGCGATGCCCGCCGCCGCGCCGATCCCGAACGCCGCCAGCAGCTTGGCCACGGTAAACGGCAGACCGAAGACCGGGATCATCAGGAAGAACATCTGCGGATCCATTAGGGGCGAGGCGAGCCAGAACGCCATGACCGGCGCCAGCGGCACCCCGGCACCGAGCAGACCGGCGATGATCGGCACCACGCCGCAGGAACAAAATGGCGAGAGCGCGCCGAAGGCGGCGGCGAGAAACACCGCGCGCATGGGATGGCCGGAAAACGCGATGGCGATCTGCTTGTCCAGCCCGGTCGCCTTGGCGAAGGCCGCCACCAGCACCGAGACGATCAGAAACGGCAGGATGCCGACCAATGCCTCGCCGGTGAAAACCACGCTGCGCCCGGCTTGGTCCGGGACCAGGGCAATCAGGACCACGGCGACGCCGACAATGGCGAGCACCACCCGGTCGATCTTCCAGACCTTGCGGGCGATTTCAGTGGTTTCGGTCAGCAGGGCCATGACGGCCTCCCTTGAAGAGCGACGCTTCTCGCAAACGTCTGTTCCAGAATAGTCGAACTATTGAGTCAAAAAAAGAGGAAACTCACCCGGTTTCCGTTTTTCCCGTCTCCACCAGTTCAACGCCCATGCAGCATTGCTCGATCAGGAACTCGGCAAGCTCCTGGGTGAGGCCACAATTCGCGAAACACCGGATCGTGCGCCCCTCGCGCCGCTGTTCCACCAGCCCGACCGAGATCAGGTGCAGACAGTGATGCGACAGGGTCGATTTCGGTATCCCGAGATGTTGTTGAATCTCGCCCACGGTCAGCCCGTCCGGTCCCGCGCGCACCAACAGACGAAACGCCTCCAGGCGATGCGGGTTGCCGAGCTCGGCGAAACACTTCGATGCATTATCCACGTTCATGAGAGGAAGTATGGGAAGGGCGTGACACCCTGTCAAGCGATTGTTCTAGGATTATCGAACAATTATCATACCGTTAGGCCGCATACCTTCGCATCATTCCTATTTACAATGTTCACCCGAACAGGGAAGGTAATCACTGTGAGATACATCGTGCCAATATAACGCTGAAAACATTGCAATGCGCTTCCTTCGACTTCGAAAAACCAGAATATTAATTTCCACGATAAGCATCGCGGCTATTTTCCTAGGTTCTTGTGTTTCTATTGGCAATCGACTCACCGCAACCGGGAAAACACGCAATCTAGGAGAAGAAGGCGCCGTACTACTTAAATTCGATCGTGGCCCAGCGGCCGGCGACAATTTGTACGAGTTGATAATTTCGCCCATCGACCCGTCAACTGGCCTTACCTATGGATCCAATCCGGAAGGCGTCAACACCACCGCGAAAGCGATCGCCGGAGTTACGAATCCGAATTAGCCAAAGGACGAATATTGGGTGTTCTCGCTGGTACCGGGCGACTACGCGATTTCCCAGATTCGAATTTTGCCAAAATCCACGCAATCACAATCGCCATCCTATAGCAGTGCTTTTCAAGGCACCCCGGTTCCACAAGGCGCCGGCATCGCCGCCGTCGCGATCCTAGGCGTCGCGTTGGTCGTGCTCGGGGGAATGGCAATCGCGGAAGCCGTGAAGGACAGCAAGCGAAGCGATGAAGATCGGGTTAAGAACCCAAGAGGAACGGCGTTGTTCATCGATTCTGATTCCGAGAAAAGATCCGTTCCGAAATTTCGGGTCGAAGCCGGGACAGTGGCCTACCTAGGCGACATTACGATCGAAAAAGAAATCAGTATTGTCGACGTCGTCGACAACACCTTGTCCACAACAACCAATGAGACCCCGGAGGCACCGGAAAAAGCCGTTCAGAACAGAACCCACGTGACCTACGCATCGGACCCCGATGAAGCGCGAAATTATCTTGCTAAAGTTGGGCTTGGAGCGGCGCCGATGCGGGAGGTTCATCTCTCGGCCTTGACCGAGGACAACATCAACCTCGTGGTTTTTCGAACCGACCAAGACCCCGATGATATCGACACTTCACCGCCCGCTCCCATTGGTTCCGTGCGGGTACCGACGTCGAAGCAAGAACTCCAGCCAATCAAGGTTACCACCACGCCAATGCCGACTGAAAAAGTAGAACCAACGGAAAAAGCAAAACCTCTCGCCAAAGACGGTGAAACAAACCGGCGGTCGCTCATGCGCTCTTTTCTCTCAGGGGAAATCACCAAACAAGAATACGACGAACGCCGCAAGGCCCTGGAATAGGGACAAAATCGCCTTCCAGATTCGCGGTGATTGGATCGATCTCAAGGAGATTTCATCCACGACCGGTCACGTTCGTTGCCTAGGCAACGAGCCAGATAAGCCGCGCACGTAAAACGACGCAATAGCGGCATCAAGCGGTGGGATTTCGATGAGGTTTCGACTTTCAGGAAAGAGTGTAAGAGATGCGCTGGGCGCGCGGCCATGCGTTTGTCCCCAATTCTCTTGCGCACTTAGAAACGCTTAATCTTCTCCCCTGTTCAGGATTCGCCACCAATTCCAGATGCTCGCTCCCGGACAAGGTAGGGCATTGAGACTCTGGCTTCTCATTCCCGCGCACAAAGGAAAAAAACACGATTGCAAAACCACCTCATTGCTTGAAGAATGATATGTTTTATAGCCAACATCCCGTGCTCACCAAGATTGGCCTAAATGTACAAACCGACACGAAATGCGCTGGTGATTTGCTTGTTCGCGCTTCTTGTGACCGCCTGCGGCCAGCTTGCGGAAAGACGTCTGCAGACCGGTTCCATATTCAAACAGAGGAGCGGCGACACCAACATCTTGATCGGCTTAAAAGCCAAAAACCTTAACTCCCTAGCCGTTTTGCTTGGGAAAAGCGCGAACTATGAACTTCGGTTTGTTGCTTACGACCCCAAGGACGGACTAACGCGCAAAATCAAATGGGGCACCGATGATTTCGCGAAAGCATTTTACGGCGTATCGGAACTCGACAATCTAACCGCCATCAAATATGTCGCGATACCCGTGGAGCCAGGCGATTATGTTCTGGAGCGCATCAATCTAAGCGACGGGGCCACCACCGTGCACTCGGTTGTTTTCACCACGGACCACCGGAAAACAGAATTCACGCCTAGTTTCCGGGTTGAGGCAAAACGGATTGCCTATGTCGGAGACTTCACGGTCACCCGCCTCAAGGGCAAAGGCCTGACCGGTCGCCCCACGAAGTTCCAATACGCCTTGACCTTTGACGGTCATACCAAGGGCGCTCGACAATTCGCGCGGGGCCGGAATTTAAACACGGGATCCATTGTAGACGTCGTTTTTCCATCCCTTGACGGGAATACCATCTATTTTGGGAAAGCGAGATGAAGGCGCGCGTCCAACTTACGATACTCCTACTCGTGACCATCTTGGCAAGCGGATGTGGCACGAAACCCGAGGACGTGGTTTTCCAATCCAATCGCGGAAAAACCTTGTTTCTCATCGGCTCGAGGACGATCGCCGATCACGTTGGTCACACCGCCTCCTATCGACTGAACTTCATGCGCTCGCGGATCCAATCATTCGATGGTCGAAATCACCCCGTCCCTGTTCTGGATAACCAAAAAGAGTTCGCCAAGCTCTTGGGGAGCGCAAGAGAGGGCGGGAAGAACTATCATTTGTTCGAAGCCAGTCCTGGTGATTACGGGCTGACCATCGTGGAACGAACCCAGCGAACGGGGAATGTGATCTATAATTCGAGAAAATCCCTCCGCGAGAGAGGCCAACGATTCTTCAACACCTGGAGCTTTCGCCTAGAGCCGGGGATTGTTTCTTATGTCGGCGACTTAGCAATTGATTTGGATCGCGATCCGCCCCTGGTATCCCATGAAGAATGGACGGACAGCGCGGAGACTGCCTACCGCAAATTCGTGAAGATCCAAGCTCCGTTTCGCAAGGTTGGATTATTGACCGAGCGCTTCGCCCCCCTTGGCTTCAACCCCAGGGGTTATCCAAGAATCCCCGCTGGCCCGGCGCTACTATCCGAGGGTCAACGTCCGGCGGTATCACGAACAACAAAACCAGTAAAAAAGGCCCCTCCCCTCAAATCCAATGAGGTCGAGAAACCAAGACCGCCACTTCTCCGGGCCTCGCCCGCGACAAAAAAACCGGCGATCGCAACCGGCGCGCCAAAGTCCACGATAAAAGATCTAATGCGACAATTCCTCGCCGGCGAGATCAGCCAAGCCGAATATGACCGCCAACGCCGGGCCTTGCGTTAACCCCCTACTTCTGTGTAATCGCGTCCACCTCGGCGATTTCCTCGGCCGTCATTTTCCAGCCCGCCGCCGCGACGTTGCTGTCGATCTGTTCCGGCTTGGTGGCGCCGGCGATGATGCTGGCGGTGGTCGGGCGCGCCGCCATCCAGCTGAAGGCGAGTTCCAGCAAGGTGTGGCCGCGCGCGGTGGCGAAGGCGTCGAGCTTGTCGACGATGTCGAAATTCTGCTCCGTTACATAGGTTCGGTTGGCGAATTTGGGCATGTCGGTCAGCCGCGCGCCCTCGGGCATGGCGTCGCGCTTGTACTTGCCGGTGAGCAAGCCGCTGGCGAGCGGGAAATACGGCAGCAGACCGCAGCCATGCGCCGCCATCGCAGGCAGCAGCTCGGCCTCGACCGCGCGGTTCAGCAGGTTGTATTCGTCCTGGCACGACACGAACCGAGAGAGGCCGCCGGTCTTGGAGATCCATTGGGAATCCGCCACCTGCCAGGCCGGCAGGTTGGAACAGCCGATGTAGCGGACCTTGCCTTGGGTCACCAGATCGTCCATTGCCCGCAAGGTCTCGTCCAGCGGCGTGAGCGGGTCCGGCTGATGCAATTGATAAAGGTCGATCCAGTCGGTCTTGAGCCGGCGGAGCGAATCCTCGACCGCCGCCATGATATAGCGCCGGGAACCACCGATCTTGGTGCCGTCGTCGCTCATTGCCATGCCGAACTTGCTGGCCAACACGATATCCTTGCGCCTTTCGCCGAGCACCTCGCCAAGCTGGGTTTCGGAGCCGCCGCGCGCGCCGTACATGTCAGCGGTATCGAACAGGGTGATACCCTTCTCGATGGCCCGGTCGACCACGGCCCGGGTCTCGTTCACGTCCAGGCGCATGCCGAAATTGTTGCAGCCAAGACCGACCACCGACACCCGCAGGCCCGACGTTCCGAGATTCCGAATTTCCATCACGCATTTTCCACTAAGATTTGCCGCGAACCGCGCGGCACCATTTCCCGAGGGATATCCCAAGTCGTGCCCCGATGACATCCATTTCGTCCGCCCGCGCGTACAGAACCCGTATGGTGCTGAAACCCGTGAGAGCGACCGTGGACCGGCTCGGCAAAATCACATTTACGATCTCGTAAGCCTGGCAATCTTATCCTTGGCAAAAGTAAGCATGACAACTATATCTCCGACATGGATCGAGAAGACCTGGATCGGAATTTCGGATTCCTGCTGCACGACGTGGCCCGCCTGATGCGGACCGTGTTCGATCGGCGTGGGCGCGAGCTTGGGCTGACCCGCTCTCAGTGGTGGGTGCTGACCATGCTCTATGCCAAGGAAGGCGTGACCCAGTCCGAGCTAGCCGATTTCATGGAGCTCGAAAAACCCACTTTGGGTCGCTTGCTCGACCGGCTCGAGGAAAAAGAATGGGTCGAGCGACGCACCGACACGCTTGATCGCCGGGTCAATCGGCTTTACCTGACGGATAAGGTTCAGGAAATCATGCGTGCGCTCCGCAACACGGCGGCCGAAGTGCGCAAGGACGCGCTGGGCGATCTCGATGATGTGGAGCGTGAGCGTTTTATCGACACCCTTATGAAGATTAAAACCAACCTGCTGAGTCTCGATGACTCTCGCCCGGATCTGCCGGCGCGCGAGGCCCTCGTGGCGGCGGCGGATGATTGAGGCCACTGATTATGAGCGACGAAGAGAAACAGGAAACACCCGAGGCTCCGGCGGCTACGACGACATCCACGCCGCCTCCGGTGCCGACACGGCCCAGGCGACGCTGGGGCCGGATGTTGCTGCGCCTGATTCTGCTGATCGTGATCCCGGTCGCGGCGATTATCGCCGGTGGCTATTGGTATGAGGCGACGGGCCGCTATGTCAGCACTGAAAACGCCTATGTGAAATCCCACGTTATCGCGGTCAGCCCGAATATCGACGGGCGCGTGACCAATGTTTTCGTCGAAGAGAACCAAAGGGTGAAGTCCGGGGATCTGTTGTTCAAGCTCGACCCCGAGCCCTATTGGATGATGGTTCGGATGTCCGACGCCAAGCGCGAGACCGCGCGGCAGGAGATTGAATCAACCCGCGCCGAATATCACCAGATCATCGCGGAGATCGAGAAGGCCAAGGCCGATGTCCGTTATTATGAAAGCGAGGCCAGTCGCCAACGCAAGCTCGCCAACAAGGCGATCACGACCCGCACCAAGCTCGATGAGGCGGAATTCAACCTGACCTCGGCCAAACAGGATGTCGCGACCTTGCGGCAGAAGATCCGCACCGTCGTGGCGCGGTTGGGCGGTGATCCCAAACGCGACGCCGAGCTGCACCCCGACTACATGGCCGCCGAAACCGAGAAGGCCATGGCGGAGATGAATCTCGGCTATACCGAGATCCGTGCGCCACTCGACGGCGTTGTCACCCGGCTGAAGCTGGAAGCCGGTGAATGGGTCGAGGAGGGCGAACCCGCCTTCGGCATCATCGCCGTCGACACCACCTGGATCGAGGCGAACCTGAAGGAAACCCAGCTCACCCATGTACGCGAGGGACAGGACGTCAAAGTCGAAATCGACGCCTATCCGGACGTTGAGTGGGTCGCCAAGGTCGCTTCGATCAGCCCGGCCACCGGCGCGGAATTTTCGGTCTTGCCGCCGCAGAATGCCTCGGGCAACTGGGTCAAGGTGGTGCAGCGCCTGCCGGTGCGGATCGCCATCGAGTACTCACCGGACAAGCCTCCGTTGCGCGCCGGCATGACCGCCACGGTGACCGTCGACACCCACCACAAGCGCGAGCTGTGGAGCACGGTAAAGAAAGCCATCGCCGGATTCCGCGGCGACATGGAAGGCCAGTAGTCGGCGCGTTTTAGCGAGCAAGAGCTTAGGGCCCAGGAACGCGCGCCTTCGAGACGCCAGTTTGTGGCCCCTCGGGGTGAGTGACGTCGATGTTAACTGGCGTTGATCGCGTCTGAAACTGGTTCCCTCCGGGAAAAGCCTATTGACCGGCGTTGGCTGCGTCTGGAATCGATTCCCTCCGAGGAGAGGCCCCTTGGCCTCGTCTCGAAGGGTCTTGTCCAATATTGAGCACGAGATACCCCGACGACCAACATCTTGAGCAGCCCGTCCTCCGCCCCCGCCAGGAGCAACGCCATGAAGATACCCACCCTGCCTTTCACCACCACCGATTGGAGCGAGGTACCGGTGGTCGAGTATCCCGGCGAAACCGGCAAGGCGCTGTGGCGGACCCAGGAGGTGGGCGATATCAGGATCCGCATGGTTGAATACACCCCGGGCTACGTCGCCGATCATTGGTGCAATAGGGGCCATATCCTGCTGGTACTGGAGGGCGAACTGCATTCCGAACTCGAGGATGGCCGGCGCGTCACCCTGACGCCGGGAATGAGCTATCAGGTCTCCGATCATGGCGACGCGGCGCATCGCTCGGTGACCGAGACCGGGGCCAAGCTGTTCATCGTTGATTGATTCGGGTTTTCCCGGGCAAATCACCGCGCGGCACTTGCTTTTGCCCCCAGGGGACCGATATATCTCGGCCAGGAAGGTTGGGGTGGACAGGCTCCTCGCCAACCCGGTCAGGTCCGGAAGGAAGCAGCCGTAACGAGTTTCGGTCTGGGTCGCTTTCCAACCTTCCGCTCAAGCACTAAGATCCTCCCATGAATGACAGCGCGGCCACCGAAGGCGCGGACTATCGGGTTCTCGCCCGCAAGTACCGCCCCCAGAGTTTCGATGACCTCATCGGTCAGGAAGCGCTGGTCCGCACCCTCAGCAACGCTCTCGATCAAGGCCGGCTGGCGCATGCCTTCGTGCTGACCGGCGTGCGCGGCGTTGGCAAGACCACCACCGCGCGGATTATTGCCAAGGGCCTTAACTGTATCGGCGCCGATGGGGCCGGCGGCCCCACTGTCAATCCCTGCGGGGTCTGCGACAATTGCCGCTCGATCACCGAGGACCGGCATGTCGACGTTCTGGAGATGGACGCCGCCAGCCATACCGGCGTCGATGATATACGCGAGATCATAGACGGCGTGCGCTATCGCCCGGTCTCGGCGCGCTACAAGGTCTACATCATCGACGAAGTCCACATGCTCTCGCGCAACGCCTTCAACGCGTTGCTGAAGACCTTGGAAGAGCCGCCGGATCACGTCAAATTCATCTTCGCGACGACCGAGATCCGCAAGGTTCCGATCACCGTGCTCTCGCGCTGTCAGCGGTTTGATCTCCGGCGTATCGGGGCCGAGGATCTGATCGCGCTGTTCACCACGATCTGCGCCAAAGAGGAGGTCGAGGCCGAGGAAGAAGCGCTGCGTCTGGTGGCGCGGGCGGCGGACGGCTCGGCCCGCGACGGCCTGTCATTGCTGGATCAGGCGATGGCGCTGGCCACCGGTCCGATCGCGCCCGATCTGGTTCAGGAGATGTTGGGCCTGGCGGATCGAGGAGAGATCCTTGATCTGTTCGAGGAATTGATGCGCGGCAAGCTGCCCGAGGCCTTGGCCCGGGTGAACGCGATGCATGATCTCGGCGCCGACCCGCTGGTGATCGCCCAAGATCTGCTCGACACCACCCATCTGGTCACCCGCTTCAAGGTAGCCCCGGAGAACGCGGCGCTCAGCGTCTCGGAGATCGAGCGAACCCGCGGCGGGGCCATGGCCGAAGCGCTCGGCACCCCGCATCTCGGACGCGCCTGGCAGATGTTCCTTAAGGGCATCACCGAAATACAGCAGGCGCCCTCGCCCCTGGCGGCGCTGGAAATGGTGCTGATCCGACTCGCCCATCTCTCGGACATGCCGAGCCCGGGTGACGTGATAAAAGGCCTGCAATCCGGCGCGCCGGTCACGGCCAAGGCGGCCGCGCCGCCACCCGCCTCCACAGGCGCACCCGCAGCCGCCGCTCCCGCCTCCCTGGTGGAGCCGCCCGAGACGCCAACAGCCACGGCGGCGACCGCGGCCGAGGAACCCGCCGCTCCAGAGCAAGCCACGCCCGAACCGGCGGCGCCCGAACTGAACGAGGTGCCGGTCGAGGTGCCGGTCGAGGCGCCAAACGCGGCCCCGATCAAAGCGGTGATTGAAAGCTCGGACGGGCCGTCCAGCTTCGCGGAGATCGTGGCCCTGTTCGAGGCCAAGCGGGAGGCGGTTCTGCATGCCCGCCTGGCGCGCGATGTCCGGCCCGTCCGGGTCGAGCCCGGGGTGCTGGAGATCGAGGCTACCGGTGATGTTGACTCGGTATTGGCCGGATCGATCGGCAAGCTCCTGGTCGAGTGGACCGGCCAGCCCTGGGCGGTGACGCTGAGCGACGCGCCGGGAGAGCCGACCCTGATGGAGCGGCGCGACGCCGCCGAGGCAAGAGTGCGCGAGGAAGCTTCCACCGATCCGGTCGTGGCGGCGATCCTCGAAAACTTCCCAGGCGCGGCGGTTGAGGCGGTGCGCCCTCTCATCGGTCCCGATACGGGCCAGGACGCGCCGCATCCGGAACCTCTGGATGACATCGACGACATGGACGACGATGACGACTTGGGACTGGATAACGGCGCCCCGGTCGCGCGGGTGAACGAGAGTTAACCGAACAGCAACGACGGCAAGTCGGCAAGGAAAAGGTGATGAAGAATCTCGGTCAGATGATGAAGCAAGTGCAGGAAATGCAGGAGAAAATGCAGTCCATGCAGGAGCAGCAGCTTGCCATGGAGGTCGAGGGCTCCAGCGGCGCCGGCATGATCCGCGTGACCCTGAACGGCAAGGGTGAGATGCGGGCCATCCGCCTCGATCCCTCGATTGTCGGCCCCGACGACGTTGAGGTGCTGGAGGATTTGATCATGGCGGCGGTCAATGACGCGCATGCCAAGGTCGAACAGCGCAAGGCCGAGGAAATGCAGAAACTGACCGGTGGCCTGCCGCTGCCGCCGGGCTTCAAGCTGCCGTTCTAGGCGGCGCGCATCATGGCCGAGTCATTCGGGCCGGGAGAGCTCGACCGGATCATTCATCTGCTGGCCAAGTTGCCGGGCCTCGGGCCGCGCTCGGCCCGACGGGCGGCGCTGCATCTCCTGAAACGCCGCGACGCGTTGATGCGGCCGCTGGCCGACTCGCTTTCGATTGCCGCCGATAAGGTCGTCGCCTGCGAGACATGTGGCAATCTCGACACCATCGATCCCTGCGGCATCTGCCGTGATACCCGGCGCGATGAGACCCGGATCTGCGTGGTGAAGGAGGTTGGTGATCTCTGGGCGCTGGAACGCGCGGCGGTGTTCCGGGGTCGCTATCACGTCACCGGCGGCCTGCTCTCGGCGCTGGACGGTGTCGGGCCCGAGGAGCTCAACATCGATGGCCTGGCCGTCCGCGCCGAGGCGCCCGAGGTCACCGAGGTCATCCTCGCCATGGACGCCACGGTCGATGGCCAGACCACCGCGCATTACATCGTCGACCGTCTCGCGGGGTGCGGGGTGGAAATCTCCCGCCTTGCCCGGGGCGTTCCGGTGGGCGGCGAGTTGGACTATTTGGATGACGGTACGCTCGCCCAGGCCTTGAAGGCGCGGCGCGGGGTTTAAGCTCGCCAGATCTCTCCATCCTCCAACTTTCTTCCAAGTAATTGATCTAGATCAATTTGTCCCTTGCCACGTGGCGTTAGCCTTTGCCGAACGGGCGGGAACAACCGTGACCCGTCGAGGATGCGAGGCTTCACCAAAAAGGGGGCAAGACATGCGCGACGTGACGGAAATTCAACCGACGGTGACAAGAAGAGCGCTTCTCGCGGGTGTTGGCCTGGCCGCGGCGGGCGCGGCGGCGGGCAGTACCTTGATTTCGAAGCAAGCCGTCGCGACGTCAACCGCCAAGGCTCCCGACCTGCCCCGGGTTCGGCAAACACTCGTGGCCCCGCCCTTCGTGCCGGACCATGAGCAAGTCGCCACCGGCGGGCCGAAAATCATCGAGGTCGAAATGGTGATCGAGGAAAAGATCATCCAGGTCGATAATGATGGCGCCGAGATCTGGGCATTGACCTTCCATGGATCGGTGCCGGGGCCGTTCATCGTCGTCCACGAGGGCGACTATGTCGAACTGACCCTGAAAAATCCGGCCTCCAGCGCCATGGAGCACAATATCGACTTTCACGCCTCCACCGGCGCGATGGGCGGCGGTGAGTTGACCATCGTCGCACCGGGCGAGCAGGTCGTCTTGCGCTTCAAGGCGATAAAGCCCGGGGTATTCGTCTATCACTGCGCGCCGGGCGGGGTGATGGTCCCCTACCATGTCACCCATGGCATGAATGGCGCCATCATGGTGCTGCCGCGCGATGGTCTGAAGGACCGGGACGGCAAGCGCCTGTCCTATGATCGGCTGTACTATGTGGGCGAGCAGGATTTCTACCTGCCCAAGGACGAGGACGGCGAATACATCAAATACGAATCCGCCGGCGAGGATTACGCGGATTCGATCGATGTGATGAAGACCCTCACGCCCAGCCATATCGTCTTCAACGGCGCGGTCGGCGCGCTGACCGGCGACAACGCGCTCAAGGCAAAGGTCGGCGAGACGGTACTGATCGTCCATGCCCAGGCTAACCGCGATACCCGCCCGCATCTGATCGGCGGACATGGCGATTATGTCTGGGCCAGCGGTTCCTTCTCGGACCCACCCGAGACCGGGAACGAGACCTGGTTCATCGCCGGCGGCGCCGCCGGAGCGGCCATGTACACCTTCAAGCAACCAGGGCTCTACGCCTATGTAAATCACAACCTGATCGAGGCGCTCATCAAGGGCGCGGCGGCGCATTTCCATGTCGAGGGCGAGTGGGACGACGACCTCATGACCCAGGTCAGCAAGCCGGAGCCGATCAAATGACCGCGCGCGCCATGCGGGTTCCGGCCTCATGGGAGAACCGAATGAGATATCTCGGGGCCGCGTCGCTTATCGCCGTGTTGGCTATTGGTCTGTCGGTATCGACGGCTATCGCCAGTGGTGATCCGGTCAAGGGGAAGCGGGTGGCCAAGAAGTGCACCGCCTGCCACACCATGAACAAGGGCGGAAAGAACCGCCTCGGCCCGAGCCTTTACGGCATCGTGAACCAACCGGCCGCGGCAGTCCCGGGCTATCGCTATTCCAAGGCGATGAAGGCATCGGGGGTGGTCTGGACCGAACCGGCGTTAAGCGCGTTCTTCGCCAAACCCAAAAAGTTCATGAAGGGCACGAAGATGAGCTTCCGGGGCATCAAGAGCGCCCAGCAACGCGCCGACTTGATCGCCTATCTAAAGACCCTCGGCGATACCGCCCCAGCCGCGGCCAACCATGGCGATCCAACGAAAGGCAAGGTCGCCGCCGTTGAGCATTGCGCGGTCTGTCATAGTTTCGAGGCGGGCGGTAAGCTCGTCTTCGGCCCCAACCTCTTCGACACCCATGGCAAGCCGGCGGCCCGCGATTCGGATTACGACTACTCTGACGCCCTGAAAAGCGCCGGGTTGGTATGGACCGACGCCAACTTGACGGAGTTCATGGCCAATCCCGAACAATTCCTGAAAGGCACCAAGGCTCGCTTCCCCGGTGTCAAGGACGCGAATACGCGGGCCGATATCGCGGCCTATCTTAGAACCTTGAAATAGTCAGACCGTCGGTCGCTCGGAACCAACCTAGGTAAGATTTCCCGAAGACAAAATCCCGAGCGACGGTTGATCCGTTTAAGCGCTGGGCGGCATCGTCGCTTGCATGGACGGGCGCTGGCCGAATGTCTCGAACCAGGCGGCGAGTTTCGGATGGTTGCCCCGCCAGTTGCGATCGTCATAGCGGTAGTCGAGATAGCCGCAAGCGCAAGCGACACTGATGGTGCCGATATCGACCCGGTCGCCGAGGCTGTCGGCCGCGGCTTCCAGGGCGTCGACGGCGCGGTCGACCTTGCCCAACTGTCCGGCGCTCCACGCGTCCCAGCGCAGGTTTTCCGGGCGCATCATGGTCTCGTAGCGGTTGTTCACCGCCGCATCCATCAGGCCGTCGCAGATCGCCTGAAGGCGCAGAGCCTCCCAACGCGCCGCGCCGGAGGCCGCAAGCATCTTGGCGCCGGAATGCTGGCTGTCGAGATACTCGCAAATCACCGGCGAGTTCGACAGCGCGGTGCCGTCATCAAGGATAAGCGCGGGGATCTTACCGATCGGGTTCAGTTTGGTCAGCTCCGGGTTGGGCTCGATCGGCGTGGTGCCGCCATTCAGCAGCTCCAGCTTGTCGACCTGACCGGTCTCGTGAGCCACCACCATCACCTTGCGAACAAAGGGCGAGCCACCACCATGGAAGAGTTTCATCACGCGTGCCTCTAAAAGATACGGGTTGGATTGGATGCCGG
>JADHLJ010000081.1 GCA_016780745.1 Alphaproteobacteria bacterium
CCGCATGGTCCTGACCGACCAGTTGGCGGTGATGGATCTGGTCGCCTTTGGCCAGTTCCTACTGTTGCCCGAGGACGATCTCAATCTCGCGACGGTGCTCAAGGGACCGCTTTTTGGCTTTGACGACGAGGACCTGTTCGATCTGTGCTGGGACCGCGGTGATACCAGCTTGTGGCGGGTCCTGGAGGCTCGCGCGAGTAAGAGTCCGAAATATGCCGAGGCTTTTGGAGAGCTCTCCGGGTGGCTCTCGCGCGCGGACTTCACCCCGCCATACGAGCTTTACGCGGAATTGTTGGCGGCGGGCGGACGACGCCGAATTCTAGAGCGGCTCGGCCCGGAATCCGGTGATCCCGTCGATGAGTTTCTGGTTCAGGCCCTGGAATATGAGCGCTCGCACGTGCCGTCCCTGCAAGGCTTTCTGCATTGGCTGGCGGCGGCGGAGTTCGAGGTGAAGCGCGACCTGGAGACCGGCGAGTCCGATCAGGTGCGGATTCTGACCGTACACGGCTCCAAGGGGTTGCAAGCGCCGGTGGTCTTCCTTCCCGACACCATGGCGGCACCGGACCGCACGCCGAAGCTACTGTGGATCGAGGACGAGCTGGGCCGCTCCGTGCCGATCTGGTCGCCGAACCGGGATACCGATGCCGTGATTTCCGCCGAAGCGCGCGCCGCCGCCGCCGAAAAGCGCGATCGCGAATATCACCGGTTGCTCTACGTGGCGATGACCCGCGCCGAGGACCGGCTTTACGTCGCGGGCTGGGGCACTGGCCGCGCCACCAGTGCCTCGACCTGGTATCAGATGATCAAACAGGGACTGGAAACGATTGCCGGCATTGAGGATCTCGATGAGGGTTTGGTGCTGGCCTCTCCGCAGACCGAGAAACCGGACGGTCGGATCGGCCCGATCGAGGTCGACGGCGCCGCGATTGACCCGCCACGATGGGCGAAAACCCCGCCGATCGCGGATGCGCACCCGCCACGCCCGCTTTCGCCGTCTCGCCTGGGGCCGGACATGCCGGTGCGCTCTCCGTTCCAGGATGGAGACACAAGACGGTTCCGGCGGGGGCGGATCATCCACTATCTCCTGCAATGGCTCCCATTAATCGACGCCGAGCGTCGCGCGGCCGCGGCAAGGGATTATCTCGCGCGCCCGGTTCACGACCTGACCGAGTCCGAGCGAGAGCTTTTCTTCACCGAGACCCTGAGGCTCCTGGACGACCCGACGTTGAGCGATATCTTCTCCGCCGACGCTCTGGCGGAGGTGCCGATCGTCGGAACCGTCGGCGAAGGGGCGAACGCGATCGTGCTGTCGGGCCGCATCGACCGGCTGTTGGTGCGGGATGATCTGGTCACGGTGATTGATTTCAAGACCAACCGGCCGCCGCCGAACCGGGTCGAGGACGTGCCGATCGCCTATCTGCGCCAGATGGCGGCCTATCGAATCTTGCTGGGGGATTTGTACCCGGATCGGTCCATTCAGTGTGCCCTGTTGTGGACCGATGGGCCGAATCTGATGACGTTGCCGGCTGATCTGTTGAGCGTTTCCGCGGGTCCGGTCGGTGGCCTGTCGCCAGCCCTTGACGCCTTGCCGGACGGTTCCTAGATTCAACTCAATGATCGGCGTGATTCGAGAGTGTCGATCCTCACGAGGTTATTTTGCAGGAGCGATTGCCATGTCCACGGTCTCCACCACCGACTCCGATTTCGCCGCCGATGTATTGCAGTCCGGCAAACCCGTTTTGGTCGATTTCTGGGCTGAATGGTGCGGGCCATGCAAGGCGATCGCGCCGGCGCTCGAGGATATCGCCGCCAATCTTGGTGACCGGGTGACGGTCGCGAAGCTGAATATCGACGATAATCCCGCAACGCCGTCCACTTATGGCGTGCGTGGTATTCCGACATTGATGCTTTTCAAGGATGGCGAGGTTGCCGCGACCAAGATCGGCGCCTTGCCGCCGCACAAGCTGAATGAGTGGGTCGAGGACGCGCTCGCCGAAAACTGAGCGGTTTCAGTACAGCTTTACCTGGTTTAGCCGTGGTCCCGAAGGACCGTGCCGGCCAGATACAGCGATCCGCAGATCAGGACGGTGCATGGGCGTGTCTCGGTGGCGAGGACGGATTTCAGTGCCTCTTCGACGCTGGGAGACGCCGACGTGTCCAGCCCGGCTTGGCGGCCCGCCTCGGCGATACCTTCGGCGCTGATCGTGCTTGGTTGATCTGGAATTGCGACGCCTTGAACCTCGCCGACGAGGCCCCTGAAGACGCGGAGAAACTCGTTCGGGTCGCGGACATCCAAGGTTCCGTAAATCAAATGAACCGCGCGATCCGGTCGGGCGTCCCGCCATTCCCGGACCATGTCGGCAACCACCTTGGCCGCGCCGATATTGTGACCGCCATCGAGCCATAGTTCGTCGTCTGGGCCGAGTTCGTCCAGCAACGGTCCATGCTTTAGCCTTTGAAGCCGCGCCGGCCAGCGCACACGCGTCATGCCCGTCGCCAGCGCCGCCTGGGAGGTTGGAAAGAGCGATTGCAGGATTTCAACCGCGGCCAGAACCGCCCCCGCGTTTCCAATCTGATGAGCGCCGGGTAACGCCGGCCTTGGTAACCGTCGGGTCATACTGTCCGTCCTGAAAACCAGGCCGTCCCTGCTCGGCTCGACACTCCAGTCACGTCCCTCGATCGCCAGCGGCGCGCCGATCGCGTCGGCCCGGTCCTGGATAACCTCGAGCGCCGCCGGGTCTTGGCGCGCGACGACGGCGGGAACCTCTGGTTTCAGAACACCGGATTTCTCGGAGGCGATTTTCGCGATGGTATCACCGAGATAGCGCTGATGATCCATCGAGATCGGCGTGATGATGGATAAAGCCGGCTTGTCGATCACGTTCGTGGCGTCCAGCCGCCCACCGAGTCCGACCTCAAGCAGCAGCAAGTCGGCGGGCGCCCGCGCGAAGGCCAGCAGACCGGCGGCGGTGGTGATCTCGAACAGGGTGATCGGGCGGCCCTGGTTAGCGGTTTCGCATTCCTCGAGAATGGCCGCGAAGGCGGGGTCTTCGATTTCTCGGTTCGCCAAGGTTATGCGCTCGGAAAAGCGTACCAGATGCGGCGTTATATAGGCGTGAACGCGCCGGTCCGCCGCCTCGTGGATAGCTCGAAGCATCGCCACGGTCGAGCCCTTGCCGTTGGTCCCGGCGACATGGATTACGGGTGGCAGACGGCGCTCGGGATGGTCCAACGCGGCGAGCAGCGCTCGCAGTCTGTCCAGGGAAAGTTCCATGGACTTTGGAAACAGCTTGGAGAGCCTGTCGAGGATCGGGTCGGAAATCATCGCGGGGCGCCATCAACGCGGGTTGAAGCCATTCAGCTCGGTTGCGCCTCGGGCCCACTCTCGCTGCCCTTTTCGTTGCCATCCTGGGTCGATAATAGCACCACTTCGGCGCTTGGTCGGGGGTTGCCGATCAGGCCCAGAATGTTTGCCAGGGTAGTCTTAATGTCCTGGCGACGAACCACCATATCGACCATGCCGTGCTCCAGCAGATATTCGGAGCGCTGGAAACCCTCGGGCAGTTGCTCGCGGATGGTCTCCTGGATCACCCGCTGACCGGCGAAACCGATGATCGCGCCGGGTTCGGCGAGGTGAATGTCGCCCAGCATCGCGAAGGACGCGGTGACGCCGCCGGTGGTTGGGTTGGTCAGGACCACGACGAAGGGCAGGCCGGCATCCTTGACGATTTCGGTCGCGATCACCGTGCGCGGCATCTGCATGAGCGAGAGAATTCCCTCTTGCATCCGCGCGCCACCGGAAGACGGAAAAACCACCAACGCGGCTTTCTGCGCGACCGCCAACTCCGCCGCGCGCAGCAAGGCGTCGCCCACCGCGACACCCATGGAGCCGCCCATGAAGGCGAAGGAGAAGACGCCGGCCACGGCCGGCATGCCGCCGAGCTGACCATGCGCGATCAGGATCGCGTCCTGGGAGCCGGTTTTGGCCTGCGCTTCCTTCAGGCGATCGGCGTAGCGCTTCTTATCGCGGAACTTGAGCGGGTCCGCCGTCGCTTGCTTGGGAAGCTCGATCTTGGTGTACGCGCCGTCGTCGAACAGGGTCCGTAGCCGGGTCTCCGCGTCCAGACGCATATGGTGATCGCAATGCGGGCAGACCTGGAGATTTTCCTCAAGCTGACGATGGAAGATCATCTCATCGCAGCTCGGACATTTGGTCCAGAAATTGTCCGGAACCTCGCGCTGCTGCACCAGGGCCTTGATCTTGGGCAGGACGGAATTCGTGATCCAGTTCATGGTCTTGATCCTTCCGAACCTATTGCGGCGGCCGTGATCATGCGCGCGCGCCGCGAACCCCGGCGGCGAGATCGCGCACCAGATCGACGACCCGATCAGCCGTGCCCGGGCCAGGCGCGCCGCTTTCGTCGAGATTGTCCGCGATCACGTTGACGACGGCGGAGCCGACGATGGCGGCGTCGGCGACCTGACTGACCGTCGCGGCTTGCTCGCGGGTCTTAATGCCGAAGCCGACGGCGACCGGCAGGTCCGTGTGCTTCTTCAGCCGGGTTACCGCGTCGCGCACCAGATCCGTCGGTACGTCCTGGGTGCCGGTGATGCCCAGGATCGAGACGTAGTAGACAAACCCGGCGGTGTTCTCGAGCACTGTCGGCAGTCGGGCGTCATCGGTTGTCGGCGTCGCCAGGCGAATGAAGGGAAGTCCCGCCTCGACCGCCGGCAGACACAGCTCCGGATCTTCCTCCGGTGGCAGGTCGACGATGATCAATCCGTCCGCGCCCACCTCGATCGCGTCCCTTAGAAACCGGTCGACGCCATGGCTGTAGATCGGGTTGTAATAGCCCATGAGCACGATCGGCGTGGATTGGTCATGCTCGCGAAATCCGCGGACCATCTTCAAGGTCGAGGCGAGCGAGGCGCCGCCCTTCAGCGCGCGCTGGCTGGAGGCCTGGATCGCCGGGCCGTCGGCCATCGGGTCCGAGAACGGCATGCCGAACTCGATCATGTCGGCGCCGGCGGCGGGCAAGGCGTTGAAGATCTCCCGCGAGGTCTCCAAATTCGGATCCCCGGCGGTAATGAAGATCCCAAGACCGCCGCGTTTTTCCCCGGCGAGGCGCTCGAACAGCGCGTCGAGCCGATTGGCGCTATATCCACTCACAACAAACCCATTTCTTCCAGACGCGGTAGCACCGCCTCCAGATCCTTGTCGCCTCGGCCGCAGAGATTCATGACCATCAGGTGATCCTTCGGCAGGTCTCCGATGATCGTCGAGACAAAACCCAGCGCATGGCTGGGCTCCAGCGCCGGGATGATCCCTTCCTTTCGGGAACAGAGCGCGAAAGCCTCTAGTGCCTGGGTATCGGTGGCACTGACATAGTTGACCCGCCCGTTCTCGAACAGCCAGGAATGTTCCGGGCCGATGCCGGGATAGTCGAGGCCGGCGGAGATGGAATGGGCCTCGGTGATCTGTCCGTCACCATCTTGCAACAGATAGGTGCGATTACCGTGAAGCACACCGGGGCGCCCGCCGGTCAGCGAGGCCGCGTGGGCGCCGCTATCGATCCCGTGTCCCGCCGCCTCGACGCCGTAGATTTTGATGTCGGGATCGTCGAGGAACGGGTGGAACAGCCCCATGGCGTTGGAGCCGCCTCCAATGCAAGCGACCAGACTGTCCGGCAAGCGGCCCTCGGCCTCCTGCATCTGAACCCGTGTCTCGTCGCCGATGACGCATTGGAAATCGCGAACCATCTGGGGATAGGGATGTGGGCCGGCAACGGTGCCGATGATGTAGAAATGTGTCTCCGCCCGCGAAACCCAATAGCGCAGGGCCTCGTTCATCGCGTCCTTCAAGGTCGAGGAGCCGGAGGTAACCGGAACCACCTTGGCGCCGAGCAGCTTCATGCGATCGACATTGGGTTTTTGGCGCGCCACGTCCTCGGCGCCCATGAAAACCTCGCATTCCATGTCGAACAGCGCGCAGGCGGTCGCCGTTGCCACGCCATGCTGACCGGCCCCGGTCTCGGCAATGATCTTGGTCTTGCCCATCCGCTTGGCCAGCAGGGCCTGGCCCATGACGTTGTTGATCTTATGGGCACCGGTATGGTTCAGCTCGTCGCGCTTGAAGTAGAGCTTGGCGCCACCAAAATGCTCGGTCAGGCGGCGCGCGAAATAGAGCGGGCTGGGCCGTCCGATATAGTGCTTGTGATAGGAGCGAAGCTCCGCCCAGAAATCCGGATCGCCCTTCGCCTGGGCCCAGGATTTTTCAACCGCGAGGATCAGGGGCATCAAGGTTTCGGCGACGTACCGGCCTCCGAAGATGCCGAAATGTCCGTCCTCGTCTGGCCCCTCGCGCAGAGTGTTTGGGGCGGTGTTCGGGGCCATCTTCTCTCCTGTTTCTGGCGTGCCTTTGGGCAAGCCGCATAATGCTGGCGCGATCACTCTGGTGCAAGCGTTCGGCACGGTGTCATCCTTTAACGGCGCGAAGAAAAGCGCCGATTTTCTCGACATTCTTAACCCCTGGTCGATCCTCCACGCCGGAGGAGAGATCGATCGCCTGGGCGCCGCTGATTTCCATGGCTTGCGCGAGGTTGTTCATGTCCAGTCCTCCTGACAGAAACCAGGGTGTCTTGCCCTTATAGGTCGCCAACAGGGTCCAGTCGAAAGCGAGCCCGTTGCCGCCCGGTAGCATTCCCTCGGCGTTTTTGGGCGGTTTGGCGTCGAACAGTAGAGCGTCGGCGATGCCGTCATAGACCGTCGCGGCTTGTATATCCTCGACGGTGGAAACCCGAATCGCCTTCATCACGGCAAGTCCGAAACGCTGTTTGACTTCGCGAACCCGCTCCGGTGTCTCGGAGCCGTGGAGTTGCAGCATCGTCGGGGCCAGCGCCGCCACCACGGCTTCGATCTCGGCGTCGGTCGGATCGACGAACACCGCGACCCGCGCGACCGTGGGCGGCGCGGATTTAGCGATCTCTCCCGCCCGCTCCGGCGAGACCGCGCGGGGCGAGGGTGGATAGAAGATGAAGCCGATATGGCTGGCGCCACCGGCATGAGCGGCGGCAACCGCTTCGCTTGTGTTAAGGCCGCAAATCTTGACCTCGACCATGGCGGGTATCTCTCGGGGTTTGTTTGCTGAAACCGGGGTTATTCCGCCGGCGCGGCACGCGTCGAGATCAGGGATCGGGCTTTGTCGATTTCGACCTGGGCATCGGCCAGCTGGGTTTCCAGACCGCGAGCGTCCCGCTCGGCGGCGCGGGCCCTCTGGCGGCTCTCGCCGGCGCCGAGCCAAGCGATCACCCCACCGATGAGAAACCCGATGACCATCGTGAGCAGTCCGACGACATATAGCGGCACCTCCAGAGAGCCCGGCAAGGGCCAGAACTCCAGTGCCACCACATGCCGGTTGGACACCGCGAACAATACCACCGCGAGCGTGATAGGCAGTGTCAGGATCGTCGCCGTGAGTTTGGCAATTCTGGAACGAGTGGCCATGGAGCCGCTTTCGAGTGCTGTTATCGAAATCTGTCGGAAGTGCTGGCAATTTTACACCGTCCCCGGGCTCATGAATAGCCGTCTCGGCTAGCGATCCACGTCTTCCACGAGGGCCGCGACCGCGAGCGCGTCGGCCCCGCCGAGGTCGCGCAAGGCGCCGACCACACCCTTGCGATCATCGGCGCCGCGGTTCTGTGACATCTTGGCCTTCCCGTCGATCCGGGTGATCGCGATATCGATGCCGACAATCGCCTTGCGCATTTGGGCGAGCGCGTCCCCGTCGACCCGGTCCATCGTCCAGGGTTTCTTGCCGACGATCCGGCCTTCCTCGCGATCCGAGAGCACCCAAAGAAATGAGTCGAGGGTGCTGTCATCCATAATGGTCGCGGTCCCGGTCACATAAGCCGCCGAATAGTTCCAGGTCGGCACCAGCCCGGGATTGGCGTACCAGTCCGGCGAAATATAGGCGTGCGGGCCCGAGAACACGGCGGTGACCGGCTGGTCGGCGATGTCTCGCCAGATCGCGTTCGCCTTGGCGACGTGGCAACGCAGGTGGCCCATTGAGCCGCGCTCGCGATCCAACAGAAAAGGCAGATGCGACAAGCTTGGGCCGTTCCCGGTCTCCACAATGAGGAGACCGAAGCTGTTCGCGGCGATCAAATCATGACTTCTGGACAGCTCGTTAATCCGAAAGGCGCTTGGAACGTAACTCATGATCGGGTCCTCTTTGGTCAACGCCGGTCGTCGGCGGCTTGTGCTACGCTCCAAGCGGTCATATGAGAAGGGCCAATTCGGGCAATTTTAATGGGGCCATCGATGTCCTCCTTGAATGTCACGGCACCGGTCTGGACAGTCTTCGCACCCGACCGGGCCAGCGGCGACACGCTTCAGGATCAAGTCTACGCGTTCTTTCGGGACGCGATTACCGAAGGCAGGCTACGCCCGGGCCAGCGGTTGCCATCGACCCGCGGGCTGGCGCGCGAGACACGTCTTGGGCGCAACACCATCGCCATCGCCTTCGATCGACTGCTCGCCGAGGGTTATGTCGAGACGCGATCCGGTGTCGGAACGGTCGTCGCTCAGGATCTGGCGGATTTGCCCATGGCTATGCCGGCCGCGCCGCCGGAACCGGTGCTTCCCAACGCGCTCTCGCTACCGGAACCCTCGGACCGCGCGCGGTCCCTCGAGGCGTTGCCGATGCATGACCCGACAAGCGGGCCGATTTTCCTCAGCCCGGGCTATCCGGCGCTGGAAGCTTTTCCTTTCACCACATGGGCCCGGCTTGCCAGCCAGTTCTGGCGCTCCGAGCCCGCGCATTTGCTGGGGTATCAAGACCCGCAAGGCTATCTGCCGTTGCGCGAGGCGATCTCTGAATACCTTGCGACCGCGAGGGGCATCGTCGCCTCGCCGGACCGCATTCTGGTCACTTCGGGCTCTCAGCAAGCCGTTGACCTGGTCACCCGTCTGGTCCTGGAACCCGGCGACAAAGTCTGTATCGAGGATCCGGGTTACATCGGATTGAAGGGCGCGGTGACCGCGTCGGGGGCGGAACTGGCGCCGGCGCCGGTGGACGAAAATGGCCTTGTCGTCGCCGAGGCGCGCGCCGCTGGTGCGGGCACGCGGCTGGCGATCGTGACCCCGACCCATCAATTCCCGACCGGCGCGACATTGAGCCTGGCGCGCCGGCTTGAACTTCTACGCTGGGCGTCCGAGGACGGGGTCTGGATCCTCGAGGACGATTACGACAGCGAGTTTCGATATGAGAGCCGACCACTTTCGGCGCTGCATAGCTTGGACCCCGACGGTCGGGTGATCTATGCCGGTACCTTCAGCAAGATCCTGACGCCGGCCATTCGGCTGGGCTATCTCGTGGCGCCGACACGGTTGATCTCCTTGCTTTGCGGGCTTCGCGCGCATGTCGACCGGCACCCGCCGATTGACTCCCAGGCGGTGCTCGCGCGTTTCATTGACGAAGGACATTTCGGCGGCCATGTCCGGCGCATGCGGTTGCTCTATCGCGAGCGTCGGGATGCCTTGGTTGCGGCGCTGGCCGATGCGTTTCCCGAGTTTTCCAGGCTCGATCCGCCAAGTTCGGGCATGCATCTCACATTCGGGCTGCCGCCGGAAATTTCGGACGTGGCGGTCAGCGAGGCGATGCGCGCGCGTGGCGTAACCTGCCCACCGCTATCGGCTTATTGCCAGGGGGCGACGGAGCGCAATGGCTTGCTATTGGGTTTCGCCGGACTAGCGCCCGAACTAGCGTCGAAAGTCGCCGCCACGTTGAAAGCAGTCTTAAACGCCACTACGTCGTGATTGCGAAGGTCTGGATGGAGAATTTGGATTCTTGAATTAGGACGTAGGATTCAGCCGCTCTCGCAGCTGTTTTCCGGTCTTGAAGTAGGGTACGCATTTCTCGCGCACGGTCACCGCGTCGCCGGTCCGGGGATTGCGACCGGTTCTGGCGTCCCGGCGCTTAATCGAAAAAGCGCCAAACCCGCGCAGCTCGACTCGATCGCCGTTCTCCAGAGCTTGCGAAATTTCTTCGAAGATCGTCGAGACGATCCGCTCCACGTCGCGCTGGTAGAGGTGAGGGTTTGCTTCCGCCAACCGCATAATCAATTCGGACTTGGTCATTGTGCCGACCGTTCCCGTGCCTTGCCCAGCCCGTCGGTTGAGTCCATCGGTGTCCGAGGAACAACGTCCATTACTGGCTTTCCAGATCGCGAGGATGCCAGGGGTTGTTCACCTCGTCAAGTATAAGCTCTTCTTCTGAAAGGCCTTTCGGAGACGAGGCATGGGGTGGTGAGGGCGCGGATAATCTACAAAAGAACATGGCCGCTCCCCCTTTCGAGGGAACGGCCATGCCTTGGTTCGAAATGACGTGGATTAGTCGTCGGTTTTCTGACCTTCTTCGCGCTGACGAAGCGCCGCGCCGAGGATGTCCCCTAGGCTGGCGCCGCTGTCGGAAGAGCCGTAGTCCTGCATGGCTTTCTTCTCCTCCTCGGCCTCGCGAGCCTTGATGGAAAGGGTAAGCCGGCGGCTCTTCTGATCGATCTGCGTGACCTTCGCGTCAACCTTCTCGCCCACGGCGAAACGATCGGTGCGTTGCTCGGAACGATCACGCGACAGCTCGGCCTTGCGAATGAAGCCAGGCATGCCGTCGCCGACGGTCACCTCGATGCCGTTATCGCTGAGCTGCGTAACGGTGCAGGTTACGATCACACCCTTGCGGATAGTCGCGGCGCCTGACTCGAACGGGTCCTCGGAAAGCTGTCTGACACCGAGCGAGATACGCTCTTTTTCGGTGTCGATATCCAAGACCTTGGCGCGAACCATGTCGCCCTTCTTGTAGTCTTGAATGGCTTCCTCGCCGGGACGTTCCCAATCGAGGTCCGAGAGATGCACCATGCCGTCGATTTCGCCAAGCAGGCCGACGAACAATCCGAACTCGGTGATGTTCTTGACCTCGCCCTCGATTTCGGAACCCACCGGATGCTGGGTCATGAAATCGTCCCAAGGATTGGAAAGGCACTGCTTGAGGCCCAGCGAAATCCGCCGCTTGGTCGGATCCACGTCCAGCACCATGACCTCGACTTCCTGACTGGTCGAGACGATCTTGCCGGGGTGGACGTTCTTCTTGGTCCAGCTCATCTCGGAGACGTGAACCAGTCCCTCGATGCCCGGCTCCAGCTCCACGAAGGCGCCGTAATCGGTGATATTGGTAACCCGGCCGGTGAACTTGGTGCTGACCGGATACTTGGCCTCGACACCATCCCAGGGATCGGCCTCGAGCTGCTTCATGCCGAGCGAGATGCGCTGGGTTTCCGAGTTGAAGCGGATAACCTGCACGTCAACGGTCTGACCGATTTGCAACGCCTCGCTCGGATGGTTGATCCGGCGCCAGGCGATGTCGGTGACATGGAGCAGGCCGTCGACACCGCCGAGATCGACGAAGGCGCCGTAATCGGTGATGTTTTTGACCACGCCCTGGAGAGTCTGGCCTTCCTTGAGGTTGGCGACCAGTTCCGAGCGCGCTTCCGCCCGGCTCTCTTCCAGAACCGCGCGGCGCGAGACCACGATGTTGCCACGCCGGCGATCCATCTTGAGGATTTGGAACGGCTGCGGGGTGCCCAGAAGCGGGCCGATATCGCGCACTGGGCGAATGTCGACCTGACTGCCGGGAAGGAAAGCGGTGGCGCCGGACAGGTCGACGGTGAAGCCGCCCTTGACCCGGCCGAAGATCGTGCCGGTAACCCGCTCCTGCTTCTCGAAACCCTGTTCCAGGACCGCCCAGGCTTCCTCGCGCCGGGCCTTCTCGCGGCTCAGCATTGCCTCGCCGTTACGATCCTCCATGCGCTCGACATAGACCTCGACCTCATCGCCGGCCTTGAGGCCGTGCTCTTGACCGGGCGAGGTGAATTCCTTGAGCGCGACGCGTCCCTCGGACTTGAGCCCAACGTCGATCAGCGCGCTGTCGCCCTCGATCGAAACGATGATGCCCTTGACGACGCTTCCCTCGATGCTGATGTGATCGCCGAAGGACTCGGCGATCAAGGCATCGAAATCTTCCATTGCGGCATCGGCCGCGGCTGTTACAGCCATGAAATCTCCTTAGACATAACGTCTGGCCGGCGGCATGTGACGACCGCCGGTGGGTTGTGCATGGTGGCTTGGGTCCCGGTGATGCGTCATTGCGCATGCTCTATCGGGCGGTGTTCGTCCCGGTCCGCGGGTTCGAACGAGGCCGATCGGTCGGCCACCATCTGGTTGCGTTTGCCGGCTCCGGACCAAACAGAGAGCCGACGGTTAAATCGTTCCGGCTTCAACGAAGGCGCGGGCGCTTTCGAAGGCCTGGTCGGGGTCGAGATGCGAAGTATCCAACAGCATCGCGTCCTCGGCCTGGCGCATCGGAGCATCGGCTCTAGAGCCGTCACGCTCGTCACGTTCACGCAAATCCGCCAGAACGCGCGCATATATAGCGGCCTCGCCCCGTCCGAGCAACTCCTTGAAACGCCTTGTCGCGCGAATTTCCACATCGGCGATCACGAAGATCTTTCGCGCTGCCTCGGGACAGACCACGGTGCCGATGTCCCGACCGTCCAAAACCGCGCCGGCGAGGCCGCCCGGCGGGTTGGCGGCGAAGTCCCGCTGGAACGCCAGAAGCGCGGCGCGCACCGCCGGTACCGCCGCGACTTTCGAGGCCGCCGCGCCACTTGCGGCCGAACGTATCTCCGGATCCTCGGTCAGGGCCGGATCCAGGGTCCGAGCGTGCTCCGCCGCGATGTCGGCATCACCTGGATCCCCTCCGCCCCGCAGCACCGAAAGCGCGACGGCGCGGTACAGCGATCCCGTATCGAGATAGGCGTAGTTCAAATGCGCGGCTATGCGGCGCGCCACGGTGCCTTTTCCGGATGCCGCCGGGCCGTCGATGGCGATGATCATGACGTTTCACCGTCTTGGATATTGGCGCCGATCCCACGCATCAGCGACGAGAAGGCCGGGAAGCTGGTTTCTATCGGCGCGCCATCGTCAATAATGACCGACTTTTCGGAAGCAAGACCCAGAACCAGGAAAGCCATGGCGATCCGGTGATCCAAATTCGCGGCGATCATCCCGCCGCCCGGTATCGCGCCGCCCTTGCCGTGGACGACGAGCCGGTCCTCGCTCTCCTCGATCTCGACCCCACAGGCCGCGAGCCCGCGCGCCGTGGCGCCGAGCCGATCGCTTTCCTTGACCCGAAGTTCGGCCAATCCATTCATCACCGTGGTGCCCTCGGCGAAGGCGGCGGCGACGGCGAGGATCGGATATTCATCGATCATCCGCGGCGCGATCTCCGGCGGTACCTCGCGGCCCGCGAGCCGGGTGGAGCGGATTGTAAGGTTCGCCAGCGGCTCTCCGCCGTCATCATTCAGGGGCTCGATCGTGATATCGGCGCCCATGTCGGCCAGGACCTCGAACAATCCGAAACGTAACGGATTGATCCCGACGCGCTCCAGCACCACCTCGGAGCCCTCGGTGATCAGGGCGGCAACGGCGGGAAACGCCGCCGAGGAGGGGTCGGCGGGGACCTGAACGGTCTGTCCAGTCAGCTCCGGCTCGCCCACCAAGGTAATCGCGCGCGAGCCGTCGGCGCGGTCCTCAACCCGTACGGTGGCGCCGAACTGGCGCATCATGCTCTCGGTATGGTCGCGGGTCGGCTCCGGCTCGATTACCGTGGTCTCGCCCGGCGCCGCAAGGCCGGCCAACAGGATCGCGGACTTCACCTGGGCCGAGGCGACGGGAAGCGTGTACTCGATCGGCAGCAGCGTTTTTGGCCCGATACAGGCCAGTGGCAGACGTCCGCCCTCGCGACCGACGAAGCGGATCCCCATCTCCTCCAGAGGTGCCGATACCCGCGCCATGGGACGGCCCACCAGCGAGGCATCGCCGGTGAAGAAGGTGGTGATCGGATTGCCGCCGGCGACGCCCATCAATAGACGCACCCCGGTGCCGGAATTGCCGAGATCCAGGACCTGGCTCGGCTCATCAAGGCCGCCGACGCCGCGGCCATGGATATGCCAGACGCTATCGGGTCGGCGCTCGATCTCGGCGCCGAGAGCGCGCAGGGCGGCGGCGGTATTCAGCACGTCCTCGCCCTCCAATAGCCCGTGCGCCACGGTCTCGCCGATGGAAAGCGCGCCCATGATTAGCGCCCGATGC
>JADHLJ010000082.1 GCA_016780745.1 Alphaproteobacteria bacterium
AATCCCGCGCGAGACGGCTCCCGAGACGTATCGACGGTGATGGTCGCCGCGCTGTCTGCTAGACTTTTCGACATTCCTGGGATGAGGAGATTGTCATGGCGCTTACCATCAATCCGCTTTCGGACGCGCTTGGCGCGGAAGTCGTCGGTCTGGATACACGCTCCGAGATTTCCAAGGCCGATCTCGAACAATTGAATCACGCTTTCCTGGAGCATCACCTGCTCTGTATCCGTTCGGTGCCGCTTTCGGCGCCCGAATTCGCTCGGGTAACGCGTAATTTCGGAGAGCCGCAATTGCAGTTGCTGCGGGATCAGAGGACCGGGGAGGCGCCGGAAGTCTCGATCCTAGAGAGCACCTATAAGACGCCGGAAGCAAAGCCCGACGATCTGACGATGGTCCGGTTGTCCGGCTGGCACACGGATGACTCTTATTTCGAGGTTCCGGCCAAGGCGACGGCGTTGCAGGGGTTGGCGATACCGTCATCCGGTGGTCAGACCCGGTTCTCCAATACCCGCCGGGCCTATGACGAGCTGCCGGACGCAATGCGCGAGAAGATCGACCGTCGTCAGGCGATCCACGCCTACGATACCCGCCGCGCCACCGCCCGCGCGAGGGCCTTGAACGACGAGGAACTCAACGAGACCAAGGAGGTCGTGCATCCCCTGGTTCGCACCCACGAGGACAGCGGCAAGCGGGCGATCTATTTCAACCCCAACCGCACCGACCGGGTGGTCGATATGGACCCGGCGGAAAGCGACGGGCTGCTCGACGCCTTGCACGAGTGGATCACCAAGCGCGACTATCAGTACCATCACGAATGGACGGTCGGTGACATTCTGCTCTGGGACAATCGGTGTCTGGTGCACTCGGTGAATGTCGACTTTCCCGTTGGCGAGGAACGGCGCCATCAGCGCATCCTGTTGAAAGGCACGCGACCGGTTTAGACGGAAAGGGGGCGTTAACCCTCGGCCATCGCTTCGAGATAGGCGAGAACCGCCGCGGCTTTTCCCGTGACATCGGCGCGCAGTGTGTCGATCCGCTCCCAATCCTCCGTCAGGGCCAAGGCCTCGATTGACTTCAGGGTGTCGGTCAGGCCTACAGCGCCAACGCTGCTGGTTGACCCGCTGGCGAGATGAGCCGCGCGCCTGAGAGCGACGGGGTCCTCGCCGGACCGGGCGTCATCAAGTTGGCGCATGGCGTCTCCGAAAGACCCTTCGAAGGATTCGAGCACCGGCGCGATGATTTCGCGCTCGGTGCCGCCGAACAGTTCCACCAGCATATCCCGGTCGATCGGCGGCCTGGGACCGGCACTTTCCTCGCGCTCGGCTCGGTCCTCGCCGGCTCCCGCTTCGATTGGAAGCGGCAACCAGCGGCCGAGGACTCGGCCCATGTCCCCCAGTGTCGCGGGCTTGGCCAGGTAGTCGTCCATCCCGGTGCCGAGACAACGCTCGGCCTCGCCCACCAGGGCGTTGGCGGTGAGCGCGACGATCGGCACATGGGTGGTCCCGCCAGCCTCGGCGCCGCGGATTTTGCGGGTCAGCTCGAACCCGTCCATGTTCGGCATGTGACAGTCCGTCAGAACCAGCCCGTAGGGCTTCTCCCGCCAAAGCGCGAGAGCGATTTCTCCATCCTCGGCATACTCCGCCTGATAGCTGAGCAGCGAGAGTTGCCGGCGAACCAGCATCCGGTTCGTCGGATTGTCCTCCGCGACGAGAATGAGCCGGCCCTGCTCAAGCGCCTGTTGCGCCGTCGGGATAGGCGCGGGCCCCTCGGTGCCGGTTGTGCCGGAGGCCGGAGTGGTCTCGGACGGGACGATCCGTCCAGCCGCGATCCCGATCGACCGGAGCAGCGGGTCACGATGCAGCGGGCGGCTGACGACCCCGTGGAAGTCCGAGGGAAGGTCCGCCTCAACCTGGGTATTGACCGGGCCCCGGATAAGCACGGTGCGAATATCGTCGCCTCCGCTGGATTTGCCGGCATTGTCGAGCACGGCGGTGACATGCTCGGCGAGCATTCTGTCATCGACCATGATCACGACAGGTGTGCTGTCGTCGCGCGGCGCCGACTGTGCCTGGGTGATCGCGGCGGCGCCACTATCGGCGTGGGTGAAGCGTATCCCCTGGGCCCTCGTCCGCCGCTCGACGGACTGGCGAAGATGCGGGCTGTCGGTGACAAGGATGACGGAGATGCCGGACAGATCAGCCTCGAATAAGTTCGTTGTGTCCCCGTCCACCGCTTCAAGCGGAATGGAGAACCAGAAGGTCGCGCCTTCGCCCTCGACGCTTTGGATGCCGATCTCGCCATCCATCAGATCAACCAGGCGATGCGAGATGGAGAGACCGAGGCCGGTGCCGCCAAAGCGTCTGGTGGTGGTGGCTTCGGCCTGGCTGAAAGGCTGGAAGAGCTTGGCCTGGTTTTCCTCCGAGATGCCGAGGCCGGTGTCGGTCACCAGGAAGATAACGCGCTCGACTTCGCCGCCCTGCTCTGGCGGTTCCGCGCGCACTTGAATGGTGATCGCGCCCGCCTCGGTGAACTTCACGGCATTGCCCACCAGGTTGAGCAGGATCTGCCGCAGGCGCACCGGGTCGCCCAGAACCGTCGCGGGCACCGTCTCGCCCATCTCGGTGATCAGATCGAGGCCCTTGTCGTCGGCGGATTGCGCGACGGTGTCGAGCACCAGTTCGATCGTACGGCGCAACGGAACCGGGACGCTTTCCAGCTCCAGTCGCCCCGCCTCGATTTTCGAGAAGTCGAGGATGTCGTCGATGATCGTCAGCAAGGTCATCGCCGATTCATTGACGGTATTGGTCAGGTTCCGCTGATCGTCGCTAAGCACGGTGTTCTGCAAGACCTCGATAAGCCCGAGGACGCCGTTCATCGGCGTGCGGATCTCGTGGCTCATGGCGGCCAGGAAACTCGACTTCGCCTGGTTGGCGGCCTCGGCTTCGTCCTTGGCGCGGATGATCTCGGCCTCGGCCTTCTTGCGCTCGGTAATGTCGGCATAGGTGACGACGAAACCGCCCTGGGGACGCGGCGAGGATACCGCCTCCATCTGGATGCCCTTGGCGTTGACGTAGTCGAAATGCACGACCTCGCCGCTCATCAACTGGTCGATGCGGGCCTGAACCCGCTTCTCCAATTCCTCGCGCTCTCCTGGACCATAGGTCCCGCGCTCGGCGTGGAGCATCACCAGATCCCAGACCGGGCAACCGCGATAGATCTGGTGATCCTCGAGGATCAGAAACTCCTGATACTTCTTGTTCCAGGTGATGACGCGGGATTCATCGTCATAGGCGGCAAGGCCCTGGGCGACATTGTCGAAAACGTTCTGCAGAATCTCGCTCTGCTCCTGGATGCTCGCCTCGGTGCGTTTGCGCTCGGTGATATCGGAGACGGTCCAGACCCGTAGGCCATTCGAGAGGGTTCGAAACCCCAGGGACAGCCAAACGCCGTCATCGCGTTGGCGCTCGAAAAAGCGCGCCTCGCCATGGGCTAGATCACCGATGATGATATTGAACTGATCGCGATAGGGCTGCAGCGGTTGGATCGGTTGGCCTTCCTCCACGAGCGCTTCCGGTATCTTGAGCAACTCGGCGAAGCGTTGGTTGGACAGCGCCACGGTTCGCGAATCGTGAGCGAGAATTCCTTGATCCATGGACTCCAAGGTCAACTCGAGCAACACGGTCTTGTTGCGCGCGTCGCGCTCGCTGCGCTTGTGATTGGTGATATCCGTGTGCGTGGCAACAAGCCCGCCATCCGGCAACCGTACCGCCGAGCGTTCGTGGATACGTCCATCCGGGAGTTCTATCTCGGCGCGCTCCGGCGCGGTCTCGCTATTGAGCGTCGGTCCAGCCTCGAGAAAGTCATAAACCTTCGGTGGGCGATCCGGCCAGTTTCGGCGGACGAGGCTCTCCGCGACGAGATCCCGATGCGTGCCTGGTTCCAATTCCTCCGGCGCGAGCTTGTACATCTCCGCGAAACGGGGGTTATGGACCAGCAGGCGGTTGTCCTTGTCGTAAACCACGATACCGTGGCTCATGTTCTCCAACACGGAATCGAGCAGGCGGGTGGCTTCTTGGCGCGAATCGGCGCTCACCTCCGCCGGCTTGGTCGACTGTCCCGTGGTCCTGGTCACGCGCGCTCTCCGCCATGAGAATCATGGTGCTCAAGGTATCGCGAACATCTTAAAGGAAATCAGGCGCCTAGGTCACGGCTTGGCGATGGTTGAAAGCTATTGCCGCTGCTAGGGTGTGGGGATGTTCACGCCGCTGGTCCGAAACCGAACCTACAGATGTTTGTTTCTCGCACAGCTTCTGTCGTTGATGGGGACGGGCTTGGCGACCGTCGCCCTTGGGCTGTTGGCCTACGATCTGGCGGGCGCGGATGCCGGGGTTGTCCTTGGCACGGCCCTGTTCATCAAAATGGTGGCTTATGTCTTCGTCGCGCCGATTGTCGGTGGCTATGTCGGGACCCTGCCCAGACGCGGGGTGTTGGTTTCGTTGGACCTCGCGCGGGCGTTGATCGTGCTGGCGCTGCCCTGGGTGGATCAGATCTGGCAGATCTATGTGCTGATACTGGTGCTCCAGGTCGCGTCGGCGGCTTTTACCCCGACCTTTCAAGCGACGATCCCGTCCGTGTTGCCTGACGAGGAGGAGTATACGAAAGCGCTCTCGCTTTCGCGTCTCGCCTATGATCTCGAGAACCTTCTGAGCCCAATGCTGGCGGCGGCCTTGCTCGCCGTGATGACGTTTCACTGGTTGTTCGCGGGAACGGCGCTGGGATTTTTGGCCTCGGCGGCGCTGGTGGGCGCGGCCGGGCTAGCATTGGCGCGGGAAGCGGGTCGCCAGGACAGCTTCTTTCAGCGCGTCACCCGAGGCATCAGGATTTACGTCTCGAAACCGTATCTGCGCGGCTTTCTCGGCTTCAATCTGGCGATTTCCGGCACCAGCGCCTTCGTGATCGTTAATACCGTCGTGTTCGTGCGGGTGCTGTTGGGTGGCGACGTGGCGATCGCGCTCGGGGCATTCGGCGCCGGGTCCATGGCGTCGGCCTTCGTGCTTCCTCGACTGCTGAACCATCGCTCCGAGCGCGCGGTGATAAGCGCGGGCGGGATATTGACGGCGGTCGTGTTCAGCGGGCTTGGCGCGATCCTGCTTTTTCAGTCCGCGTCCTGGACCTTGTTGTTGGCCGGGTGGTTGCTTGCCGGAGTGGGGTTCTCGGCGGTGTTGACGCCCATTGGCCGGCTGCTGCGCCGCGCCGCGCCGGAGGACGACCTGCCCGCGATCTTCGCGGCTCAGTTCGCGTTGACCCATGTCTGTTGGCTTATCACCTATCCCCTGGCCGGGTTTCTCGGTGACGCTCTAGGGCTACCGGAAACCGTGCTGGTCATGGGCGTCGTGGCCTGGGTCGGCGTTGGCATTGGCTTTATGTGCTGGCCCGCCGGTAAGATTGGCGACACGCGATAGTTTCCGGTTTTGCCGCCCTTGGAATATCGCTAGGGTGGCGCTTCTCGCCTATTGAACTGGCCAAATCGTGACATCTTCGACCGAACCGTACAGCCGATCCTCGACTGAAATCCGGATCGCCGCGGCGGGATGGCTGTTCTGCGCCATTTTCTTCTTCTACGCCTTCATCCTGCGCGTCGCCCCGGCGGTGATGGTCGACGATCTCATGCGAGAGTTCTCGGTAGGCGCCGCCATTCTGGGGAATCTGTCGGCGGTATATCTCTATATCTATGCCGGGCTGCAAATCCCGGTGGGATTGTTCATCGACCGCCATGGATTGAAGAATCTGATCGCGTTTGCCTGCGCGGTGACGGGTATCGGCGCGGTGGTCTTCGCCCATGCCGAGACGGTGTCGATGGCCTATCTCGGCCGATTCCTCATTGGCGCAGGTGCCGCGTTCAGTTTCGTCGGCGCGCTGAACATGGCGGCACGTTGGTTTCCGTCGCGATTCGCGGTGCTCGGCGGATGGGCGCAGATGTTGGGGTCCGCTGGTGGCTTCGCCGGCCAAGCCCCGCTGGGGCTCGCGATCGCCACTTTCGGCTGGCGGTCGACCAATATCGGTCTCGGCATCGCCGGTCTGATCCTCGCGGTGCTCCTGTTTTTCACCGTTCGAGATCCCGCGCGCCACGGGACCGAGGAACGCCGGGAACCCGCGCCGCTATGGCATGGCCTCAAGATTGTCGCGGCGAACAAACAGACGTGGTTCGCTTCCGTCGCCGCCGGTGGCTTGACGGGCACCCTGCTGGCCTTTGGTGGACTCTGGGGGGTGCCGTTCTTGATGAATGCCCGAGAGTTGACCAAGCCGGAAGCGGCGGGCTTGGTTTCGGTTTGCTTCATTGGATGGGCGATCGCCGCGCCGCTACTCGGCTGGGTGTCGGACCGGATTGGTAAACGCCGACCTATCGTGATCCTGGGTACCGGGATCGCGACGGCCGGCACGGCGGCGCTGATTCTTTGGCCGACGATGCCGGAGCCGGTTTTGATCGCGGTTCTGGTGGCGCAGGGCGGGTTCTCGGCGTCAATGATCCTATGTTTCGCGGTGGCCAAGGAAAGTAACGCGCCGGAGTTGAGCGGCGCGTCCCTTGGTTTGATCAATACATTCGCGGTTGGCGGCGGCGCCGTGCTCCAGCCCCTCGTCGGATTGATCCTGGATGCCCGATGGGATGGGGCAATCCTGGAAGGCGCGCGAGTCTACGGGGTTGATGATTATCGGTTGGGCCTGGCGGTACTTCCGGTCTGTTGCGCGGTTAGCATGCTCTCCGCGATTCTGATGCGAGAGCCAAAACGTCAATAATGACAATGGCTAAACATCAAACGAGATAATTTTGGAATTGTGACGGGTGTCACAAAGTTATCGCGCCGAAGTGGGGGTCGGTCTTGCAACTGGCTTCGGTCTGATGCACTGTCTCAGGGGACGGATCGAGTCGAACCACGGTTTAGGCGTGGTCGGGAAATAGGGTGATTTTAGGTGGACAACGCACTCGACAGACATCTGATCGATAGCGATGCCCTGGAATATCTCCAAACTTTCTTGGCGGACCACCGAAAGTGGCTTGCCAACAAGAGTGGAGGTACGCAGGCCGACTTGTCCAAAATGTCGCTTGAGGGAATAGACTTCACCGGCGTGAATCTTTCCAAGGCGGTGCTGGTCGGCACGAACCTGGCGCAAGCGACCCTGCGCGGCGCTGACTTGAGCGAAGCCGATCTTTTTGGCGCGGTTTTAAGCGAGACGGACTTGCAGGACGCAAACCTTTCGGGCGCGGTGCTGCGGGGGGCGTCCCTGCGCGGCGCGAATCTCACCAAGGCTAATCTGACTGACGCGGACCTGCGCGGCGGGGTCATGCTGGGGGCGGGCGGCGATCAATCCTATGGGAGCGAGCGCACGGATCTGACTCAGTGCCTGATGGATTACGCGCTCGGAACCCGGGCCAAGATGTCCAACGTGGATTTCCAGGGCTCGAGTATGGTCGGCGCGAATTTGGAAGGCGCCAAGATGTTTGGCTCCGACCTGTCGGAGGTCGACCTGTCCTACGCCAATCTGCGTGGCGCGGACCTTTCCGACACACGGCTCAACAACACCAATCTGAACGGTAGTGACCTGAACGGCGCGCAGCTATCCAACGCGACGATCAAGAATGTCAGCTTGCGAGCCGCGAAGATGAGCAGCGATCTGTTGGTCGGGTTGGACAAAAGAGAACTTGATATTGGAGACGAACCGGACCCGATCGAGTATCGAGAGATGTCCGAGAAGGTTCGTGAACAGCTTGATCAGCACGAGGAATGGATCAATTCCAACGGCGAAAAAGGCCATCGAGCAATCCTGGACGGCTTGGATCTGTCGTATCATGACCTGAGCGGGCGTGACATGACGGGTATTCGCATGCGCGGGGGTAAGTTGCGCGGAGCGCGTCTGAAATCCTGCATTCTGGTTCTCTCGAATTTTGGTGGCACCGATCTCATGGATGCGGATCTGAGCAATGCGGTATTGATCGGAGCAAACCTTACCGGCGTGAATCTGCGCCGCGCCAATCTCGCGAATGCCGCGGTCGGAGGAATTCCCATCCGTGCCAAGGACGGTTCCGAGACCGGACGTTTGCAGCAAACCAATTTTGAGAAAGCCAACCTGGTGGCCGCGAAGGTCTCCGGCCTGCGTTTCAACGAATGTCGTATGCAGGACGCGGTTCTCGACAGTTGATATCAGTAAGACGCGGCGACTTTGCCCTTCGGCACCTGAGGTTTACCACCCGCGAGATCAATGTGACGCAGACCGGTGTAATACGGGTCGGCGCCTTTTACGAAGACATTGATCTTGGCATTGTAGCAAATATGCTCGAAGCCGTGTTTGTCCACGATCCGCATCCGTTGGTTGGCAAACTTTCCGTCCTGGCGTTTCGGTCCGGTCAGGTAGAAGGCGAAGCGATCAACGGGATTGCCGAATAGCGGCATCTTTTGAAACTTTTCCATCTCGCGAGCAGCGAGAGCGATAATGTGTTCCGGCGAATAAACCAGCTTGCCGTCGTGACCGGGGCGCGAGAAGGCGCCGACCACGATCTGATTGGGTTTGGTCTTGTCGATGATCCGGGCGGCCGAGATGGTTACGTCGCCGACGATATATTCCTCGCTGTCGAAGGATTTTCGCCGCGGGTTGTAGAAGGTGTAGTGGCTCCCGATGGCAGCCGCCGCGCGCAGTTCCGGGGTGGCGTCCTTTTCTCTGATCCCGCGTTTCAAGGCGTTGTAATAGGTCATGAACATCGCGAGCAACACGAACAGGGCGATATCGGCGTCCGGCCCGGTTTTACTGTTCCAGATGTAGAAGCCATCCCCCGTGGTCGATCGCTTCATTTCGATGGGGAGCAGCTTCTGCCGGCAACTTTCCTCGGCGATGTTCAGCGCGAACTCCAAGGTGGAGAGCTGGCTAGCCTGAGCCTCCGGCGTGTGCTTCGAGAAACCGACGATATCCAGCAGGGCGACCGCGCGATGCGCCGTTTTGATGGTTGCGAATTTAAGGAAGATTGCTTCCACGTCGTCGTGTCCGAGGCCGATCTTCTCGTCGCCGATCGCGAAATCCAACCGAATTTCAACCGGCTGAACCTCTAGCGATTTGGCGACCTCGCGCAGTTGAGTGGCGTCGAGACGGCGCGGCCCGGAGAACACCCGGTCGTGTGGTTCCTTTAACGTAAACAGCCGCACCTTCGGGATCGACAGAACTTCAATACCGTGCCGATCTGCGCTCCAGGAGACCAGTGCGTTGCTGCCAAACGACCAGAGTTCGAAAAACAAATCGTTGATCTTCTCGCGAAGTGGTTCCTTGTGCCCGGCGCTTCGGTTCTGACCCGTATTCGCGTCCACGACGCTTTCTCCCAGTGCGATCGGCTCAGGCGCGACGCGCGATTGTTGAAGCCGCGTCACACGATCTTCCACCCGGCCCTAGAGTAAACCTCTTGTCGATAGCTTCCAAGAGCCACCGTGTCGCGGCCCCGTGGGTGCCTCGGGGAAGAAATGGGGAAGCGATGGGAAAGCGATGGGATGATCAAAGCAATCCCGTGGCCTTGAAGCTCGTATGGCTCGACCGTCCGACGATGACGTGATCATGCAGGACAATCCCCAAGGTCGCGGCGGCCTTGGCGACCTCCTTGGTCATCTCGATATCGGCGTTGGAGGGGGTGGTGTCGCCGCTGGGATGGTTGTGAACCATGATCATCGCCGAGGCGCCGTGCTCCAAGGCCTTGCGAACGACCTCGCGGGGATACACGGGCGTATGGTCCACGGTGCCGCGCTGGTGAAGCTCCTCGGCGACCAGCAAGTTCTTGCGGTCAAGGTAGAGGACACGGAACTCCTCGACCTTCTCAAACCCCATGCTGGCGCGGCAATAGGCGATCAGTTGATCCCAGGTGCGCAGAACCGGTCGCTTCATGAGGGGTTCGGCCATCAACCGCAATGCCGCCACCCTTACCGTCTTGAGCGAGGCGAGGGCGGCTTCGCCAACCCCTGGAACCTTGAGCAGATCGGCGTCCGGCGCGCTGATGACGTCGGCGAAACCGCCAAAGCGGCGAATCAGGTCCTTGGCCAGGGGCTTCACGTCACCGCGTCCTTGGGCAAGGAACAGCACGAGCTCCAGCAATTCATAGTCGGCGACGGCATTCGCGCCGCCGGTCAGGAACCTTCGCCGAAGACGTCGGCGATGGCCGAGAGCGCCGTCGTCGCTGGTTGATTTCGCGTTGCCTGCCACCTGTCTCTCCCATGACCACCCTTCAAGGGGGTTATGGAAGGTCCAGAGAGGTTTTTCAGACTTCGTAGGGTGGTTTCGCGAGGCCCATCGGTGAATGGGTGAAAATTTCGTAGCCGGTGTCCGTGACCGCGATCGAATGTTCGAACTGGGCCGATAGCGAGCGGTCTCGGGTGACGGCGGTCCAGCCGTCGGGCAGGATTTTCACCGCGTATTTGCCGGTGTTGATCATCGGCTCGATGGTGAAGAACATGCCTTTTCTAAGCGCGGTGCCGGCCCCCGGCGTGCCGTAGTGCAGAACGCTTGGCGCGGTGTGGAATACCCGGCCCAGGCCATGGCCGCAGAAATCCCGGACAACCGAGCACCGTTCGCCCTCGGCGTAGCTTTGGATCGCGTGGCCGATATCACCCAGGGTCGCGCCGGGCTTCACCACCTCGATCCCGCGCATCAGGCATTCATGGGTGATGTCCATCAGCCGGGCCGCCTTTACCGGGATCTTGCCGACCCCGAACATCCGGCTGGTATCGCCATACCAGCCATCCAGGATGACGGTGATGTCGATATTCATGATGTCGCCCTCGACCAGCTTGCGCGGTCCGGGAATGCCGTGACAGACGACATGGTTGATCGAGGTGCAGATCGACTTCGGAAACCCCTTGTAGTTCAGCGGCGCGGGGATCGCCTTGTGATCGAGAATGAACCGGTGACAGAGCGTATCCAGTTCTTCGGTCGTCACCCCCGGTTTCACGTAGGGGGTGATATAGTCGAGGGTTTCCGCCGCAAGACGCCCGGCCTTGCGCATGCCCTCGTAGTCTTCATCGGGATGAATCTGGATCGTTCTGGGGTCGTTCTCGGACAAGGCTCGGTCTCGCGGTGGTCATGGGACGCGGGTACGCTGAGGACTACGCACGGCGCGTGGCGGCCATAATTGCGACAGCGGCGGCGACAGGTCAAGCATGCCCGAGGCCGCCCGGCGCGGAAATCCTAGCGAAGACTGGCCAAGGCGGCGCCATAGATCGGGCCCTGGCCCCGTTCTTGAAGCAGGACCACGGCCTTGTCGGCTTCGACCTCGAGATCCTTGACGCGAACCGTGGTTGAAAATGGCTGGCCTTTCCAGTCGCCGAGCCGCCAGACACCACGAACGATATTGTACTCGGTCAGGGTTTTGCCGGCATTCTCGCCGCGGGGAATCGAGGTGGTCTTCTCCTCGTCATAGGCGATGAGCCAGACATCACCGTCCTCGGGGGCGGCGCCGCCCTCGACCCGGACCGATAGCCCGTTCGCGGAGGTATCCAGATTGATAGGGATCGACACCCGGTCCGCGAGGTTCATCCCACTGACGCGACTGATCTTGCTGGAAATCTCGCGGGTCCGCGAGCCGACCCCCTCTAGCCGGCCGTCAATCACCATTTGCGGCGTATAGATCGACCAGAGCCCCATCGCCTTGCTGTAGCCACGCTGGCGCTGGGTATTGACCGGCGACGCGAACGGGTCCTTCCAGCCGATATAATCCCAATAGTCCACGTGATAGGCCAGCGCGATCACGTTCTCGCGCTGTTTTAGGACCCCGACATATTTGTCCGCCGGCGGACAGGAATAGCAGCCCTGGCTGGTGAACAGTTCCACCACCACGGGATGGCCGTTATGGATTCCGGAATCCGCGTTGGCGGTGTCCATGTCCTGAACGTAGATCAGCGAGGCCACCGCCGCGATCGCAAGCGTTATTCCCGCGAATGAAAGTCGTGCGCGTTTCGTCATGGTTCAATGATGGGGCCAGTATCCGTCGCAGGCCAGTCACGGGCTGGTGAGCGGGGGCGTGAGCGACATTTCGACGCGGAATGGCTCAAGAGCCCTTATCCCTAGGCGTAGTTCTTCCAAGGGTTCGCCATATTCAGGAAGTCCGGATACTCGGTAACCCTGTCCGGAGGAACCATGGGCACGCCGCGCCGGTATGTGCGTTCGGCGATGATCCGTCGAGAGGCCTCGAGTGTGTTGTCCCGATAGTCCTTGAAAGTCACCGGTGCCTAGTCGATTCGAAAGATGCCGAGATCCGCCGTCGCGCCAACCCGCAAGACTCCGATCCGTTCGGTCATCCCCAGTTTGCGCGCGGTGTCGATCGTTGACCTGGCGAAGACCTCTTCCAGACTCATTCCACAGGCCATGAGTTTAGACATCGTGGTCGGCATGTCGAAAACAACGGTTTCCCGATTGGTGGATGTCAGATCGGTGCTGATGTAGTCGGGGATATAGCCCTGGGCGACACAGGTGCGCATGATCGGCAAAAGCCCGTGAAAGCGGTCGAGACCGAGATCCACCTCGATCCCGCGAGCCCGGGCCTCGAGGAACTCGGCGCGGACTTGTCCGTCGGCGTCGAGGATCGTATCGGTGCCGCCATGGTAGGGGTGGGTGATCATGTCACCCGCCTTGAGGAACGAAACGACGTCAGCGAAGGATGGTGGGGCGGGCGCGATATGCACCATGATCGGAAGCTTGACCAACTCCGCGAGTTCTCGCGCCGCTTCCAGCGCCCGCATGCTTGGAAGGCCGGTATAGGCCCTGACCTTGATGCCGACGATGATGTCGCGGTTTTTCTCGATCACCTCGCGGGCGGAGTCGACGTGGAGCAGACGCTCGTCGTCGCTGTCGTGAAAGTTGAGTCCGGTGACGCCGTCGGTGGTCTGGCCCAGCACCGAGATGTTCAAGAACGCAAGAATATTCGATACGGCGGGCTTGATGACATACTCGCGAAAGGTCAGGAATTGCAAGGAACCGGCGCTTCCCGCGTCGACGAAAGTCGTGGTTCCGGAGCGGGGCGCCACGTCATCGACATCCACGGACAAAACATGCCCGTAGCGAAAGGCGTGCATGTGAAAATCGATCAGGCCGGGGCTGATGATCCGGCCGGTGATGTCGATCAATTCGGCGTTCGAAGGCGGATCGATATGCTCGCCGATGGCGGCGATGAGCCCATCTTTGATCAACACGTCGCGCCGGGCGAATGCGCGGTCTTCGCCGAGAAAGGCGGATCCACCGGTGAACAAAAGTTGATCAGCCATCAAGCCTCTCCCCCGGGGCCCGCGAATGCCTCGCGGGGTGAACTTGATCTTAGCCGCGTCGTCGCATGCATAATGTGCTCCAACCCTGGATGCGCACACGCTTCACCATGGCAAAGCCACGCGAGAGATAGGCGGCGGCGACCTCGCGTTCTTGATGATTCAATAAACCGCTCAAAATGATCATGCCACCCGGACGGAGCCAGCGTTTGGCGTCCGTGGCCATGGCGATCAGTGGCGGCGCCAGTATATTCGCGGTTACCAAGTCACACCGCCCGCCCATTGCTTGACGGCGCCGGGGGTAGCCATCGGCGCGGGCGGTTCGGATCTGTCGCGCCACCAAGTTGCGTTTACTGTTCTCGCAAGCCGTGCGCACGGCGTGAATATCGATATCCACCGCCAGGATGGAGGCCCGCCTCCACAGCCGGGCGGCGGCCATGGCGAGAATACCGGAGCCACATCCTAGATCGAGCATCCGGCTTGGCCGCGTGGACCGGCTCAAGAGCTCAAGCGAACGCAGACAACCCTCGGTCGTGCCATGGGTTCCGGACCCGAAGGCCCGTCCTGCGTCGACTTCCATCGTAAGCGCGTGCGTGGGGCGCGCCGGGCGTGCGTGAGAGCCATGAATCAGAAACCGGCCATAGTGGAGCGACGGGAAGGACTCCCTGTTGCGGGCCAGCCAATCGATGCTAGGGAGTTGGTTGATCTCAACATCCGGGGCGTCGATGCCGGCCGCGCGGGCCGCGTCCTTGATGGCGCGGATCAGGGTCGCGTGATCTGGGAAATGCTGGCAAATGCCGGTGACCGCCCACTGGTCCGAGTTCTCGATCTCGAAGGTTGAGCAACTGTCGACCAAGGGTT
>JADHLJ010000083.1 GCA_016780745.1 Alphaproteobacteria bacterium
CAAGGTCTTGCCCGCGGCCTCCGAGAGCGCCCGGAGGATCTTCCAATCCTCGCGCGCCTCGCCCGGCGGGAAGGACGCCTGAAGCGCCATCTGCGAGCGGCCCTCGGTATTGACGTAAATGCCGTCTTTCTCCGTGTAGGCCGCGCCCGGCAAAATGACATCGGCCCGGTGCGCGCCAGCATCGCCGTGATGGCCCTGATAAACCACGAAAGCGTCGCCCAGCCCCGACACATCCATCTCATCGGCGCCGAGCAGGTAGACGAGCTTGATATCGCCCGAGGCCGCGCCGGCCTGGATCTCGGCGACATCCTTGCCGCCCTCGCCCGGCACGAAGCCCATGTCGAGAGCGCCTACCCGACTGGCCGCCGTGTGCAGAACATTGAAGCCGTTCCAGGCCTCGCTATCCTCGCCGGCGGCTTGGATCATCCCGGTGCCATCGGCGATGGCTTTCGCCATGGTCAGAACAGCGGCCCCGTCCTCGCGGGTCAGCGCCGCCATGCCGAGGATCAGCATCGGGCGCTTGGCGTTCTTCAAGACATCGGCGAAAGCATGCGAGCCGTCGGCGATCTCCTTCAGGGTCTGGGCGCCGGCGCCAAGCGTTTCGACCTTATAGGTCAGCTCCGCGGGCGTTCCCACGAGACCGACCGACAGACCGCCCTCAAGCCAACGCTTGCGGATCCGCGCGTTCAGCACCGGAGCCTCGGTCCGAGGATTGGTGCCGATCAGCAGGATCGCGTCCGCGTCCTCGATCCCCGCGATGGTGCTATTGAACAGATAGCCCGCCCGCGCCGAGGCATCGAGCTTGGCGCCATCCTGACGGCAATCCAGATTGGCCGAGCCGACCGACGTCATGAGTTGCTTCAACGCGAACATCGATTCGGCGTCGCACAGGTCACCGGCAACCGCCGCCATCTGCTCGCCGGACAGGCCCTTCATCTTCTCGGCCACCGCCGACAAAGCCTCGGGCCAGCTCGCGGCGACGAGCTTGCCGTCACGGCGACTATAGGGGCGATCCAGACGCTGACGCTTCAGACCGTCACAGGCGAAGCGCGTCTTGTCGGAAATCCACTCCTCGTTGACGTCGTCATGCAGCCGGGGAAGCACCCGCAAAACCTCGGAGCCCCGGGCATCGACCCGGATATTGGCGCCGAGCGCGTCCATGACATCAATGGTTTCGGTCTTCTTCAGCTCCCATGGCCGGGAGACAAAGGCATAGGGTTTGGAGGTCAGCGCGCCGACCGGGCAAAGATCGATCACGTTGCCGGAAAGCTCCGAATCAAGCGCCTTCTCAAGATAGGTCGTGATTTCGGCATCCTCGCCGCGGCCCAGCATTCCCATATCGGTGACGCCGGCCACCTCGGTCGAGAAGCGCACACAGCGCGTGCAATGGATGCAGCGGGTCATGATTGTCTTGATCAACGGGCCCATATGCTTGTCGTCAACGGCCCGCTTGTTCTCGTCATAGCGGCTGGAATGGTGACCATAACCGAGCGCCTGATCCTGCAGGTCGCACTCACCGCCTTGATCACAAATTGGGCAATCCAGCGGATGGTTGATCAGCAGGAACTCCATCACGCCGTGACGGGCCTTCTTGACCATCTCGCTATCGGTGAAGACTTCCTGATTGTCGCCGGCCGGGAGCGCGCAGCTCGCCTGGGGCTTCGGTGGTCCAGGCTTCACCTCGACCAGACACATCCGGCAGTTACCGGCGATCGACAGCCGCTCGTGATAACAGAACCGAGGGATCTCCTTGCCGGCGGCCTCGCAGGCCTGCAGCACGGACGACCCCGGCGGTACCTCGACCTCGATCCCGTCTACCGTCAGCTTCGGCATTGCGTCCCCCAAGCCATCGCGTTCGCGCGCGTCTTCATCATGACCAACTCACTCCGCCGCCTGGAGGGTGGAATTCGCGGCCTTGTACTTCTTGATCCGGTCCTCGACTTCGCCCCGGAAATGCGTCAGCAGACCCTGGATCGGCCAGGCGGCCGCATCGCCGAGCGCGCAGATCGTATGACCCTCGATCTGCTTGGTCACCTGCTCCAGCGCGTCGATTTCCTCGAGCTCCGCCTCGCCGGTACAGAGCCGTTCCATCACCCGCCACATCCAGCCGGTACCCTCGCGGCACGGCGTGCACTGACCACAGCTTTCATGGCGATAGAAATACGACAAACGGGTGATCGCCCGGATGATGTCGGTATCCTTGTTCATAACGATGACCGCGGCCGTGCCGAGGCCGGATTTCACCGCCATCAGCGAATCGAAATCCATCAGAATGTCGTCGCAGATCGACTTTGGAATACAGCGCACCGAGGAGCCACCGGGGATCACCGCCAGAAGATTGTCCCAGCCGCCGATCACGCCGCCCGCATGCTTGTCGATGAGTTCCCGAAGCGGGATCCCCATCTCTTCCTCGACATTGCAGGGATTGTTCACATGCCCGGAGATGCAGAACAGCTTGGTCCCGACATTGCGCTCACGGCCCATACCGGCGAACCATTCCGGGCCCCGACGTAGGATTTCCGGCACCACGGCGATGCTTTCCACGTTGTTGACCGTGGACGGGCAACCATAGAGGCCGACAGCGGCGGGGAATGGCGGCTTCAGGCGCGGTTGCCCCTTCTTGCCTTCCAGGCTCTCCAGCAGCGCGGTCTCCTCGCCGCAGATATAGGCGCCGGCGCCGCGATGCAGGAAGACATCGAAATCATAGCCGCTACCGCAGGCGTTCTTACCAATCAACCCAGCCTCATAGGCCTGGTCGATGGCGCCCTGCAGCCGCTGAGCCTCGTTATAGAACTCGCCGCGAATGTAGATATAAGCCGCGCAGGCTCGCATGGCGTAACCGCCGATCAGACAGCCCTCGACCAGCTTGTGCGGGTCGTTGCGCATGATCTCCCGGTCCTTGCAGGTTCCGGGCTCACTCTCGTCGGCGTTGACGATCAAATAGTGCGGGCGCTCGCCCACTTCCTTGGGCATGAAGGACCATTTTAGGCCGGTCGGGAAACCGGCGCCGCCGCGGCCCCGAAGCCCCGAGGCTTTAACCAGTTCGACCACTTCCTCGGGCGATTGCGAGAGGATTTGCTTGGTGGTGCTCCAATCACCGCGCTTGCGCGCGCCCTCCAGGCCCCAGTCGAACCAACCATACAGGTTGGTGAAGATGCGATCCTCGTCCTTCAGCATCAGCTCTCTCCCCCGTCCTGGGGCGTTTCCTCGGCCGCCGGCTTCGGGGGCCGAGGCACATAGGCCGCCTCGGTCTCGCGCAGACTGGTCAGCGATGTCGCGCCGGCGCTGCTCTCGGAAAGGTTACGCCCCTTCATCGAGCCCTGCGGCGGCGGCTTGCCCTGTTTCAACGCTTCCAGCAGTTCCGCCGTCGCGTCGTAATCCAGATCCTCGTAAAAATCGTCATTCACCTGAAGGATCGGCGCGTTGGCGCAGGCGCCCAGGCACTCAACCTCCAACAAGCTGAACATGCCATCATCGGTCCCCTCGTGATTGGAAATCCCGAGCTTATCCTTGACGCATTTGATCACGTTGTCCGAGCCACGCAGCCAGCAGGGCGTGGTCTTGCAGGCCTGCAGGAAATACTTCCCGACTGGCTTGAGATTAAACATCGTGTAGAAGGTCGCGATCTCAAGCACCCGAATCGGCGCCATCTCCAGCTTCTCGGCAACCGCCTCGATCGCTTTCTTCGGCAGCCAATTGTCGTGCTGACGCTGCGCCAGGTCGAGCAGCGGGATCACCGCGCTGGCCTGCCGGCCCGGCGGGTATTTCGCGATTATCGCGTCGGCCTTGGCCTCGGTTTCGGCCGTGAACGCGAAGCTATCCGGCTGATCCTTGGCGAATTCGATGCCACTCACCGGTCGATCTCCCCGAAAACGATATCCAGCGACCCGATGATGGCGACCGTATCCGCCAGCATGTGCCCCTTGGACAGAAAATCCATGGCCGACAGGAAGGCAAATCCCGGCGCCCTGATCTTACAGCGATAGGGTTTGTTGGTGCCGTCGGCGACCAGGTAGACGCCGAACTCGCCCTTCGGCGCCTCGACGGCGGTATAGGTCTCGCCGGCGGGCACGTGATAGCCCTCGGTATAAAGCTTGAAGTGATGGATCAGCGCCTCCATCGATTTCTTCATCTCGCCGCGCGGTGGCGGTGCGATTTTGCGATCCGTGGTCTTGACCGGGCCATCCGGCATGTTCTCGATGCACTGCTTAACGATGCGCAGGCTTTGGCGGATTTCCTCGACCCGCACCAGGTATCGGGCATAGCAATCGCCGGTCTTGCCGACGGGAATGTCGAAATCCATCTCGTCATAGACGTCATACGGCTGCGACTTGCGCAGATCCCAGGCCTGGCCGGAAGCGCGGATGCATGGGCCGGTAAAGCCGAGATTATGGGCCTCCTCGGCGGTCACCACGCCGATATCAACGGTGCGCTGCTTGAAGATCCGATTGTTGGTGAGCAAGGATTCCATGTCATCGACGACAGCCGGGAACTGCTCGGCCCAATGTGAGATGTCATCCAAGAGGCCCGCCGGCAGATCCTGATGCACGCCGCCAGGCCGGAAATACGCGGCATGGAGGCGCGCGCCACAGGCCCGCTCATAGAACTCCATCAGATGCTCGCGTTCCTCGAAACCCCAGAGAAGCGGCGTCATCGCCCCGACATCCAGCGCGAAGGTGGTGATGTTGAGGATGTGGTTCAGGATCCGCGACAGCTCCGCATAGAGCACCCGAATATACTGACCACGCTTGGGCACCTCGATGCCAAGCAGCTTCTCGACCGCCAGGGCATAAGCATGCTCCTGCGACATCGGCGCGACATAGTCGAGACGGTCGAAATACGGCACGGCCTGAAGATAAGTCTTGTACTCGATCAGCTTCTCGGTGCCGCGATGCAGCAGTCCTATATGTGGGTCCGCGCGCTCAACGATCTCGCCATCCATTTCCAGCACCAGGCGCAACACGCCATGAGCCGCCGGATGTTGCGGGCCGAAATTAAGAGTCAGCGGCTTGATTTGCACTTCCGCCATCAGTCGGCTCCCGCGTCTTCGCCTTCGGTGGCTTTGTCGTCACCGGGCAAAACCGCCTGGGCACCTTCCCAGGGGCTCAGGAAATCAAAGGTCCGGAAATCCTGGGTCAGCTTGACCGGCTCGTAAACCACGCGTTTCAGCTCATCATCGTAGCGCACCTCGACATGCCCGGTCAGCGGGAAGTCCTTGCGCATCGGATGCCCCTCGAAGCCGTAATCGGTGAGGATGCGCCGCAGATCCGGGTGATCCGAGAAGAAGATCCCGTACATGTCCCAGGCTTCGCGCTCATTCCATTCCGCCGAGGCAAACAGCGCGCTCGCCGATGGCACCGGAGTTTCCTCATCCGTCGTGACTTTCACCCGCATGCGCAGGTTATGGCTCACGCTCAACAGGTTGTAGACGACCTCCAGTCGCTGCTCGCGCTCGGGATAGTCGGCGCCGCAGAGATCAACCATGTTCTTGAAGAGACACTGCGAATCGTCGCGCAGGAAGCGCAGCACCTTGAGCACCGACTGAGGCCGGGCGCGCAAGACCGCCTCGTCCCCCGCCCACTCGACGGAAATCAGGGCCTCGTCCATCTGGGCCGAGATATAGTCGACCAGATCCTTTAAAGCCTGGGATGCTTCAGCCCTTGGCATGGCCGCTCCGAATTCCCGGGGTTACGATCAATTGAAAGCCACTCACCGCGCGATCGTCCCCGTTCGGCGAATTTTACGCTGGAGCTGCATGAGTCCGTAAAGCAACGCTTCGGCGGTCGGCGGACACCCCGGCACATAAACGTCAACCGGAACAATCCGGTCACAGCCTCGGACCACGGAATAGGAATAGTGATAGTACCCGCCGCCATTGGCGCAAGAGCCCATGGAGAGCACCCAGCGCGGCTCGGCCATCTGGTCGTAAACCTTGCGCAGGGCCGGCGCCATCTTGTTGGTCAGGGTCCCGGCGACAATCATCACGTCGGACTGGCGCGGACTGGGCCGGAACACCATGCCAAACCGGTCGATGTCATAACGGCTGGCCGCCGAATGCATCATTTCCACCGCGCAGCAGGCCAGTCCAAAGGTCATCGGCCAAAGCGATCCGCTTCGCGCCCAGTTGAACAGCTTGTCCGCTTGGGCAATCACGAAACCCTTTTCCTGGAGTTCGTCGCCGACGGCGCGCAGAACCGCGTCCTGGTCGGCACCCGGCGGTATCGGCCGTTGCATTTGGTCCGGGGTGATTACTCCCATTCCAGGGCTCCCTTTCTCCATTCGTAGACGAAACCAATCGTCAGAACCCCGAGGAACACCATCATCGACCAGAAACCGAACACGCCGGTCGTGCCGAGAGAGACCGCCCAGGGAAACAGGAACGCGACTTCAAGATCAAAGATGATGAAAAGAATCGCCACTAGATAGAACCGGACATCGAACTGACCGCGCGAATCGTTAAACGCCTCGAAGCCACACTCATAGGCCGAGACCTTTTCGGAATCGGGTCTTTGGGTCGCGATGATCATCGACGCCGCGACCATCGCCACGGCCATTCCGACCGCGATCCCGATGAAGATCAAAATCGGTAGATATTCCTGAAGAAGCGCCGTCATCGCATCCCCTGCCCCTCTTCCATGACGCCCCCGCGTCACGGATTTAATTTTCCGCCGTCGCCCTCTCGCGGGAGGGCCTCTGGCGAACCGGTACCGTTGCGCGAAATCGCGACCAAGACCAGCGTCGACACTATAGTTCGCAACGCCGGGCAATAAAACCCCGCCCGCGCGCTAAACTCCACGAAAACCGATGCTTATGCCAATATCTTCAGCACCATGATGGCATGGCCCGAGCGGCGCTTTCCGGAATGTGGGGGATGGGAGATAATGGCGGGAGTGACGGGACTCGAACCCGCGGCCTCTGGCGTGACAGGCCAGCGCTCTAACCAACTGAGCTACACCCCCGCATACCGGTCCAAACCGGCCCCTCGCGGGAGGCGACCATTTACTAAGCCACCTCGCGGGTGTCAAGCGAGCACGCGCGGACAAATCGCTTTTTTTCTTTCTTGATCCAATCTCCGCCGCATGGGGGAAGCCTGTCGCGCCATTCGTGCTAGAATCCCTCGAGCGCGTAAACCGCCCCGATCATCCGACGGAGCCTTGATGATTACCCAGGAAGAATACGACCGCCTGCTTAAGCTTTTCGGCATGCTCTCGAGCAGTAGTGACGGTGAGGTTTTGAACGCCATCGGCGCGATCAGTCGGATACTGAACGCCCATGGCCTGGCATGGGGCGATATCGTTTTGCCCAGAAAGCTCATGCCGACTCGGGTGGACATCGTGGATTCACTCGGCGGCGGCGACGACGCGAATGCCCCCAAGGCGCTCGGCGCGGCAAGTCCCAAGGAGATGATCCAGGCACTCATGGCCAGCCCGAACGTGTCCACGGACACGCGGCGGGACCTCAGGGATTACGCCCGGGCTATGACAGCGGGGAGACTCACACCGTCGATTCGGGCCGATATCCAGGCGTTGTACAACTATGCGATATTAAGTGGCCGCCAGGTCTGACGGGCGCGACTCGCAAGGGTATCGACAACGCGATGTCTAGATGGAGTCGCGGAAGTCTGGTCTTTCGGCTTTCGCCGAGCGTTCGAGCCGAGAACGCTTTCGTCGCTTGCATCGCAAACGACTGTCGCTGGTCATAGCTTTGGGTAGTCGCACGCTTTCTTGCGAAAGCGTGGTGGTGGGCGCTGACGGGATCGAACCGCCGACCCTCTCGGTGTAAACGAGATGCTCTCCCAGCTGAGCTAAGCGCCCTTATCCCCCAGAAAAAAAGCGCCGGCGCCAAAACATGGCCACCGACGCTTTCCTTGTCTCGGAACGACCTTAGTTAAGGGCGTCCTTCAGCCCCTTGCCAGCCTTGAACTTCGGCTGCTTGGAAGCAGGAATTTGGATCTTCTCGCCGGTGCGGGGATTGCGACCCTCGCTAGCGGCCCGGGCCGCGACGCTAAAGGTGCCAAAACCAACCAGTCGAACATCGTCGCCGGACTTCATGGCGTTCGTGATGGCGTCGAGCACGGCTTCGACGGCCGCTCCCGCATCCGATTTCGAAAGGTCCGCACCCTCGGCCACGCTAGCTATTAAATCTTGTTTGTTCACTTGTCGCCCCCCGATCATAGAGAGATGGATTTTTGATTAGACGCGCACGCCCTATTGGACAGCGGCCACTTTAGATCGTCGCGCTCCCGGACGTCAACGCAGTTTGCCCGGAAACCCGCAGAATTCCGCGTTTCAAGACTACTCTCGAAACCACGGAGCCAATTGACGTCGGAAACAGCCCCACGCCTTTCGGATACTTTCGCCGCCATCGCCCTAGTGAGTGACGACTCCGTCGCGCGCATCCTCGTCATCGGATACGGCCAACGGCTTCAACTCCTCCTCCTCATCCAACGCCGCCGGAACCGGCTGAGCGGTCAAGGCCACGGAGATAACTTCATCCACAACGGAAACCGGGCGGATATCAAGTCCACGTTTGACGTTGTCCGGAATCTCCGCGAGATCTTTCTCGTTATCCTTCGGAATCAACACGGTGGTCAATCCGCCTCGCAGGGCGGCGATCAATTTTTCCTTCAAGCCGCCGATCGGCAACACCCGCCCCCGTAGAGTGATCTCACCGGTCATCGCAACATCCTTGCGCACCGGAATACCAGTAAGCACGGAAACAATCGACGTTACCATCGCCACGCCGGCGGATGGGCCATCCTTCGGCGTCGCGCCCTCCGGCACATGAACGTGAATATCTTTACTTTCCAATATCTTACGTCGAATTCCGAAGGTCGCGGCACGGGATTTCACGAAGCTTTCGGCGGCTTGCACCGATTCCTTCATGACATCGCCCAACTTACCGGTCGCCGTGACCTTGCCCTTGCCGGGCACCGTCACCGACTCGATCGACAACAACTCACCACCGACCTCGGTCCAGGCCAATCCGGTGACCACGCCAACCAGATCTTCCTCCTCGGTTTGACCGAATCGGTACTTCCGGACGCCCGCGAACTTCTCGATATTGCGGCGGGTGACTCGCACCTGCTTGACGTCGTTCATCAGGATTTCCTTGACCGCCTTGCGGGCCAAGTTGGCCAGCTCACGCTCAAGGTTTCGCACCCCCGCCTCGCGCGTGTAGTAGCGAATCACATCGCGTAGCGCGTCATCGGAAATCGACCATTCACCGTCACGCAGGCCGTGCTGTTCGATCTGCTTGCGAATCAGGTGACGCTTGGCGATCTCCACCTTCTCGTCCTCGGTGTATCCCGAGATCCGGATAATCTCCATCCGATCGAGCAAGGGCTGCGCCATCCGGAGCGAATTGGCGGTGGTTACGAACATCACGTCGGACAGGTCGTAATCGACCTCAAGATAATGATCCTGGAAAGTGTTGTTCTGCTCCGGGTCCAGCACCTCGAGCAACGCCGAGGACGGATCACCCCGGTAATCGTTGCCAAGCTTGTCGATCTCGTCCAGCAGGAACAACGGGTTAGAAGTCTTGGCCTTTTTCATGCCTTGAATGACCTTGCCCGGGAGCGAGCCGATATAAGTTCGGCGATGACCACGCACCTCGGCCTCGTCACGCACCCCGCCCAGCGACATGCGCACGAAGTTCCGCCCCGTCGCCTCGGCAACGGATTTACCCAACGAGGTCTTACCCACGCCTGGCGGACCGACGAGGCACAGAATGGGTCCCTTTACCTTACCGGTACGCTGCTGCACCGCGAGATACTCAAGGATCCGTTCCTTAACCTTTTCCAGACCGTGATGATCACGGTCTAGGACCGATTGCGCCAACTTCAGGTCCTTCTTGACCTTGGAACGCTTCTTCCAGGGAATGCCGACCAGCCAGTCGAGATAGTTGCGCACGACCGTGGCCTCGGCGGACATCTGGCTCATGTTGCGAAGCTTCTTGAGTTCCGCCTGTGCCTTTTCGCGAGCCTCCTTCGTGAACTTGGTCTTGGCGATCTGCTCTTCGAGCTCGGCCAGCTCGTCGCGGGACTCCTCCGCCTCGCCGAGTTCCTTCTGTATCGCCTTCATCTGTTCGTTGAGATAGTACTCGCGCTGGGTCTTCTCCATCTGGCGCTTGACCCTGTTGCGAATCCTCTTCTCAACCTGGAGGACGCCGATTTCGCCCTCCATGTGGCTGTAGATTCGCTCCAGACGTTCCACGACGCCTTCGATCTCAAGCAATTCCTGCTTTTCCGCGATCTTCAGCGCGAGATGCGAAGCGATTGTATCCGCCAGTTTCGGCGCGTCGTCGATCTGGTTCACCGAGACGAGGACCTCGGGGGGAATCTTCTTGTTGAGCTTGATGTACTGTTCGAACTGCGCGACCACGGCCCTCGACAGAGCTTCCTGTTCCTGGGAGTCGCCAAGGCTCTCCTCAATCGGCTCGGCAACCGCCTCGAAAAACTCGGAATTTTCCGAATAGTCGATGATGCGAGCCCGATGCGCCCCTTCGACGAGAACCTTCACCGTTCCGTCCGGCAGCTTGAGCAATTGCAGCACCGTACCGACGGTGCCGACGGCATAAACATCCTCGGGCGCGGGATCATCGTCACCGGCGTTTTTCTGCGTGGCCAGCAAGATCTGCTTGTCGTCCTTCATGACGTCTTCCAACGCCTTGATGGATTTCTCTCGGCCAACAAACAACGGGACGATCATGTGGGGAAACACAACGATGTCCCGAAGGGGAAGCACCGGATACGTGTCGTTAGATTGTGTCATCTACGAAATCGCTCTTTTTTCATCGGGACAAACGCGACCTAGAAACGAAACGCCGCGCACTGAAGCAATTTAACTGGCCTCGACCGGGTCGAGTTTCAAGACAACCGCTCCCTTTGGATTACCGGAGCGTGGCAAAACACTCAGGCGCTAGACTCGACATCCTCGCGACGCTCGCCATGGACCTTGATGGGCGCGGAGCCGGTATCGACAACATCGGCGTTGATAATGATCTCCTCCACGTCATCCAGTTCCGGCAGATCGTACATCGGATCCAGCAAAATCATTTCCATGATCGAGCGCAGGCCACGCGCGCCGGTTTTCCGCTCGATCGCCTTGGCCGCGATGCTACGCAGCGCGTCCTCGCGGAACTCCAGCTGCACGTCCTCCATCTCGAACAGACGCTGATATTGTTTGACCAGCGCGTTCTTTGGACCGGTCAGGATTTCAACCAGCGCGTCCTCGTCGAGATCCTCGAGCGTCGCCAAAACCGGCAGGCGACCGACGAATTCCGGGATGAGGCCGAATTTCAAGAGATCCTCGGGCTCGACCTCACGCAACACATCACCGGTCCGCCGGTCATCGGGAGAGCGCACATCCGCTCCGAAGCCGATCGACGAGCCCTGACTGCGATTGGAGATCAGCTTATCCAGACCCGAAAACGCACCGCCACAGATGAACAGAATATTCGTGGTGTCGACCTGCAGGAATTCCTGCTGCGGATGCTTGCGCCCGCCCTGAGGCGGAACACTTGCGACCGTACCTTCCATGATCTTCAGCAAGGCCTGCTGCACGCCCTCGCCCGAAACGTCCCGGGTAATAGAGGGGTTGTCGGACTTACGACTGATCTTGTCGACTTCGTCGATGTAAACAATGCCGCGTTGGGCCCGCTCGACATTGTAGTCGGCGGCCTGCAACAGCTTCAGGATGATGTTCTCGACGTCCTCGCCGACATAGCCGGCCTCGGTGAGCGTGGTGGCATCGGCCATGGTGAAGGGCACGTCGATAATCCGCGCCAGCGTCTGGGCCAGCAGTGTCTTGCCGCAGCCGGTCGGGCCGATCAGCAGGATGTTCGACTTCGCGAGTTCGACGTCATTGCTTTTCTGGCCGTGCGACAGTCGCTTGTAATGGTTGTGCACCGCCACCGAAAGAATGCGCTTGGCGTAGCTCTGGCCGATCACATAATCATCCAGAACCTGGCAGATGTCCTTCGGGGTCGGCACGCCGTCGCGGGATTTGACCAAGGTGGTCTTGTTTTCCTCGCGAATGATATCCATGCAAAGCTCGACGCATTCATCACAGATGAACACCGTCGGCCCGGCGATGAGTTTTCGAACCTCGTGTTGGCTCTTCCCGCAAAAAGAACAGTAGAGCGTATTCTTGGAGTCGCCGCCGCTACTGCTGCCGCTACCGCTGCCGGACTTGCTCATGGCGCACCGATCCGCAATTCATTATCCAGTTTCATGTTAGCCTCGCGATACGAGACCTTACAACGTCAAAACATCTTGGGCTTTTGGTCGCGCGAGATGCAGATCCCGACACCAAGCCACTCGTCAAAACGAATCAAGTCCCATTGATTCTATCACTTCGCCTCGGTCGCGTCTCCATCCTCGATTGGACGTTTGTCGACAACCTCGTCAATCAGGCCGAATTCGCGGGCTTCCTCGGGGGTCATGAAGTTGTCCCGATCCATCGCCGCCTCGATCTTCTCGATCGGTTGACCGGTATGATTCACGTAGACCTGATTCAGCCGGGCCCGGGTCGCCAGGATCTCCTTGGCATGGATTTCGATATCCGTTGCCTGCCCCTGATAACCGCCGGACGGTTGGTGGATCATGATCTTCGAGTTCGGCAGAGAGAACCGCTTGCCCTTCGCGCCCGCCGTCAACAGCAATGAGCCCATTGACGCGGCTTGACCGATGCAGACGGTCGAAACCTCCGGTCGGATGTATTCCATCGTGTCGTACATCGCCATTCCCGAGGTGACGATGCCGCCCGGGGAGTTGATGTACATGAAGATGTCCTTGGTCGGGTTTTCCGCCTCAAGGAACAGCAGCTGGGCGCAGACGACGCTGGAAACCGCGTCGTTGATCGGCCCGACGATGAAGATAATCCGCTCCTTAAGGAGGCGGGAGTAGATGTCATAGGACCGTTCGCCGCGGTTGGTCTGTTCGACCACCATCGGAATCAGGCTGCTCATATAGGTCTCGACTGGGTCGTTCATGGCTGCGGATCTCGGTGGGTGGCGGGGGTATCCGATTGGAAATATCTGTTAGCACGGACCGCGGGCGGGAGTCCTACTTGCTCTCGTCGCCGTTATCCGCGTCATTGGCATCGTCGGCCTCACCTTCGGGATCGGCCATCAACTCCTCTGGCGTGACCGTCTTCTCGGTGACGGTCGCCATCTCGAGAACGAAATCAACGATCTTGTCCTCGAACAGTGGCGCGCGCAGGCCCGCCATTGCTTGCGGATTGTTTTGATAGAGTTGCATCACCTGCTGTTCCTGGCCGGGATAACGCGAAGCCTCCTGGAACATCGCCCGTCGAACTTCGTCCTCGGTAACCTCGATGTTGTTCAAGCGCCCGACTTCCTGGAGCATCAGCCCAAGACGAACCCGCCTTTCGGCGATCTTGCGATACTCGGCCTTGTCTTCGTCGCTCAGTGACTCATCAACCGCCGGATGCGCGTGAGCATGGTCGTGGTCGTGGTCATGGTCATGGTCGTGGTCATGGTCATGGTCGTGATCATGATCGTGGTCATGACTATGAGGCGCTTCCGGGTTCACCGCCCGGCAGATCGCCTCGTATTCCTGATCCGCCATGCCCTGGGGCACTTCAAACGCCTCGCCTTCCTCGAGTTTATCGAGCAGGGTGCGCTTCAGGCGGGCACGGGAGGCCTGGGCGAACTCCTGTTCGATCTGCCCACGCATCACGTCCTTGAGCGCGGCCAGGTCGTCCATCCCGAAGAGCTTGGCGAAGTCATCGTTGATCTCAACCGGCTTCGGCTCGCGAATCTCGGTCACCTTGGTGGCGAAGACCGCGTCCTTGCCGGCCAGATTGGGCTGGCCGTAATCCTCGGGGAAAGCCACCTTGACCTCGACATCGTCGCCGGCATTGGCGCCGA
>JADHLJ010000084.1 GCA_016780745.1 Alphaproteobacteria bacterium
CCTCGATGATCTTCAAGTGCTGATGCGCGTTGAACCCCTCGCCATCGAACAGCATGATCGTCGCGCCGGCGAGCAAGGGCGGGAACACCAGGCCCCAGGCGGCCTTGGCCCAGCCGGTATCCGTCAAGGTCCAATGCACATCCGTGTCGTTCAAGGTCATCCAGTATTTCTGGGTGATCATATGAGCTAGGCCATAGCCGTGATCGCGCTCCACCATCTTCGGCATCGAGGTGGTGCCGGAGGTGAAATAGATCAGCATCGGGTCCCTGGAGGTATTCGTGGGCACCGAGGCGCGATCAAGACTATCGGACGCCGCCGCGCAGGCCTCGGCCATCGAAGTCCATCCCCTGGGCGCCGGGCCGTCGACCACGATCAGATGCTCTAGGCTCGGACAGGCGTGTTTGACCGCCTCGACCTTCTCGACATGCTCGGATGTGACGATCACCAGCTTCGCCGCCGAGCGGTTGACCCGGTATTCGATATCCTTCGATGTCAGGAGATTGGTGCCAGGCATCGCCACCACCCCGGTTTTCATGCAGCCAAGCAGCACGTGATACCAGGCCGCGAGCCGGGGGATCATCACGAAGGCGAAATCGCCCTTCGCCGCGCCAAGGCCCAGCAACACATTAGCAAAACGGTTGGAATCACGGTCCAGGTCCGAGTAGCTATGGGTGACGACATGCTCACCGGTCTTATCGATGGCGATCAGCGCGGTCTTATCCGCCTCGCGCGCCCGCTTGGCGACCACGTCGAAGGCGAAGTTGAAATTGTCGGGGATCTCCAGCTTGAAGTCCCGACGCGCCGCGTCATAGTCGAAAGTCCCGGTGCCGGCGTTCATCTTCGCTCTCCCAATTCGTGCCGCGAGTTCATTGGGCGTATCAGACGACGCCTAGCGGCGAAACTCAAGATGATGGTCGTGATTTTCGCGCCCGCTAGACCCGTCCCGTGAAACGCCCCCACCAAAGCGACCAGGCCTTGAGCGGCATATCGGCGTTCAACGCCGGATCGAAGGCGTTGAAACCGGCCCTCTCCAGGCGGTCAAGGTAAAGCCGCGCGAGACGCGCCTGCAACAGGACCGGCGCCGCCCGCTTGACGCTGGCGCCCTTGGCGCTCCGGGCGGTCTCGATCGCATCCCCCGCGGCCATGGCAATCGCCTGGACGACCGCCCGGAGCGCCGGGGTGTCGCGAAACTCGTTATAGTCGCCGATCGTCGCGCCATGCCGATGGAGGAGATCACGGGGCAACATCAGACGCTTCACCCGCGCGTGAAACGGCACGGAACGGAGCAACCCTGTCAGGGCCCAAGCGGTGGACGCGGCTTGCGCCGCCGCCAGAACCGGCGCGGTGTCGTCGCCGAGAATTCTCAACATGATCCGGCCAAGCGCGCCGGCGGTCGCCTGACCGTAAGCAACCATGTCCTCCAGGCTCGCGAAGGGCGCGTCCTCGAGATCGGCCTCTCGGGCGTCGAGGATTTCGTCAAACGGGCCGCGATCAAGATCAAAGCGTTGAAACGCCTCGGCGAGCGGTTGGACGACCTCGTGCTGGCGTGGTGTGCCGGCGAGAATGCCGTCAATCGCCTCGCGCCACCATTGCAGACGGATCTGGCCCAGCATGGTCTCGCTGATCACGTCCCGGGTCTTGGCGACCTCATGATTGAAGGCCAGGACGGCGAAAAGCGCCTCGCGCTCCGGTGGCTCGGCGAACAGCGCGCAGACATAGCGATCGGGATCTTGGCCCCGCGCGATCTCGCCGCACGCGGAAAGCGCCGGGGTCATTCACCGTCATCCCTCGCCCGCAGCAGATCGCGGCGTAGCGCGACCTCCATGGCCGGGCCATCCAGCGCCACCTTGAGCGCGTCCTTGCGGGCGCTTTCGAACAGACGGTCATAGACCGCGATCAAGCCGTTCAAGGCGCCGCGCTCGACAATTCCGAGATGTGCGCCCACGGCCCGCAGCGATTTATGACCGGCATCGCGGTGCGGCAGGGCCTTCTCGATCAGCAAACCCGCCAGCGCGCCGATCGCGGGGGATTTGTCCCGCAATGCCTGGCCGAGTTCGTCCCGCGCGAGGCCGACGGCGTCGAGCATGTCCGCCGGGATGGTGATTAGACGCGGCGACCGCTCGGCGTCCTTGGCGAGATCCCGTAGGATATGAACGATGTAGCAATAGATCGCCAGATCAACCGCGTGGTCCCTCGCCGGTCTGTCGAGATCGTAACGAAAGCCGCGCTCGGGATCGGCGTCGGCAGCAAGCAGATAGATGAAAATCGCCGCCGGAGACACCGTCGCGCCGTCGCAATAGCTAAGAAAATCGCTCCAGGACCGCATCTCGCGTTCCTCGACATCCGCGCGCATCGCCTCGGCCAGCGCCGGCCAGGGCCAGGGGCCGAGATCGGAGCGTCCCGCCGTGGCGGCGAGCGCGGCGACGATGTCGGGGTGCAACGGACCCGGGGTGGCTTGAAATGAAACGCATTGCCCGGACCAGTCAGAGACCGCCTGAAGCGCCGCCGCGCGTCCCCGATTCCGCTGTTCCGGCGCTTGGGTGAGAAACGTCTCGTCCACGAAATCGTCAATGACGCGCATGGCCGCGTAGGTCGCGAAGAAGAAGTCCTGGCGGGGGCGGGAGAGCAACCGGGCGGCGTGCAGGAAATTAGCGTTGGCGCGCCCGGCGATCTCGCGGGCCAGGGCAAGTCCACGCGCGGCGGCGGGGTCAACCAACGGGAAGCAGCGCCGCGGCAACCCGCCGCTCTTCGGTCATCAGGATGTTATAGGTTCGGCACGCCGCGCCGGTATCCATCGCGTCGACGACCGGCCCCCGCTCGCGGATCGCGGCACGCAGGCTCGGCGGAATGAAGAAGATCTTCTCGCCGCAGCCGATCAGCAGGATCTCGGGCGCGTCCTCGCCGGCGAAGACCGGCTCCAACATCTCCACGGAGAAACCATCGGCGGCGGCGTTGGGCCATTCGATCGAGTGTTCCGGGAAGACGATCAACGGGCCGCTTAAAGCGACACCGGATACCTTGAACCCGCCGCCCCCATAGGACTCGATGATCTGTCGGCCTTCGGGAACCAGCGGTGTGACGTCCATCGGCCTAGCTGTCCTCGAGGCGTTCGTCCTGCGGCACCGATATCCCGGTCGGGTCTTCCTCGCCGCGCTTGAGATTGACGTAGAGCAGGATCGGCACCGCGATAAAGACCGAGGAATAGGTACCGATACACACACCCCAGATCATCGCCAGGGCGAAATCGGCCAGGACCTCGCCACCGAAGAAATAGATCGCCAGCAAGGCCAGCAAGGTGGTCACGGACGTCATGGTGGTGCGCGAAAGCGTCTCGTTCACCGACATGTTGAAGACTTCAGCCAGATCCATCCGCTTGTACTTGCGCAGGTTCTCGCGCACCCGGTCATAGACCACGACGGTATCGTTGATCGAATATCCCGCGATCGTCAGAACCGCCGCCACGGTGGCCAGGTTGAACTCATGCTGGATCAGCGCGAACAGACCGATGGTCGTGATGATATCGTGGCTCAGCGCGACGATCGCGCCGACGCCGAACTGCCACTCAAAGCGGAACCAGATGTAGAGCAGGATCGACAGCAGCGCGAGCCCCACCGCCAGCGCACCCGCTTCCTTCAATTCCTCACCGACCGTGGGGCCGACAAACTCGGTGCGGCGATATTCAACGTCGCTACCCAGCGCCGATTTCACCGCCTCAATCGCCACCAGTTGCTCGCGTTCCTCACCGTCCTGGCGCTGAATGCGCACCAGAACGTCGGTCTCGACGCCGAATTCCTGAATGCTCACATCACCCAACCCGAGCTCCGAGAGCGTCGAGCGGATGCCCTGGATATCGGCGGGGCCGGAGGTGCGGACCTCCATCAGGATGCCGCCCCGGAAATCGATGCCGAAATTCAGCCCCTGGGTGAAGAAGCCGAACAACGATCCCAAAACCAGGATCAACGAGAAGATGAACGCGATCCGACGGTTGGCGACGAAAGGGATTTTCGTTCCCGGCGGGACAAGGCGGATGGGTTTCAACATGGCTCTCTCCCCACGCCTAAATCGGTACTTCGTTGGGCCGGCGTCGACGCAGCCACAACACCACCATCAGACGGGTCACCATGATCGCGGTGAACATCGAGGTCACGATCCCGATCGCCAGGGTCACGGCGAAGCCCTTGATCGGCCCGGAGCCGAAGGAATACAGGAAAATCGCCGCGAACAGGGTCGTCAGGTTGGAGTCGATAATCGTCGTAAGCGCGCGCTTATAACCGGCGTCGATCGCCGACATGGGCGAGCGGCCGAGCCGCACTTCCTCGCGGATACGCTCGAAGATCAGCACATTGGCGTCAACCGCCATGCCAACGGTCAACACGATCCCCGCGATACCCGGCAAGGTCAGGGTCGCCTGAAGCGCCGACAACGCGCCGACGAGCAGGGTGATGTTGAAGAACAGCGCGATATTGGCGAAGACCCCGAACAGGCCGTACGCGACGATCATGAAGCCGACGACCAGGAGCAGACCGATGATGCTCGCGAATTTACCGGCTTCGATGGAATCGGCGCCGAGCCCCGGTCCGACCGTGCGTTCCTCCAGCACCACAAGCGGTGCCGGCAAGGCACCCGCGCGGAGCAGCAAGGCTAGATCATTGGCGGAACTCACCGTGAAGCTACCCGAAATGATCCCGGTTCCGCCCAGGATCGGCTCGCGGATGACCGGCGCGCTGATCACCTTGTTATCGAGAACAATGGCGAAGGGCCGGCCAACATTCTCGGTCGAGGTACGGCCAAACCGCTTGGAGCCGACGGTATCGAACCGGAAACTGACGACGGGCTGGCCATCCTGGAAGGTCGGCTGGGAGTCGACAAGGTTCTCGCCGCTCACCTCGACCTTACGCTTGACGATGTAGTGGGACTGCTCGCCCGGTCCGGGATTCGCCGCTTCCAGCAATTGCGCGCCCGGCGGCACCCGACCGGCGAGTGCATTGGCCAGCGATGCCGTGATATCAACCAGGCGGAACGTCATCTTCGCGGTCTGACCCAGCAGCGCCTTGATCCGCTCGGGATCATCGACACCGGGAAGCTGCAGAAGGATCCGCTCCTCGCCCTGGCGCTGGATCGTCGGCTCGCGCACGCCGGTCTCGTCGATCCGGCGGCGCACGATCTCGATGGATTGCTGAACCGCCGCCGAGCGGGCGTCGATCGCGGCCTGCTCGGTCAAAACGATGCTGGCATTGCCCGCGTCATCGACCTCGACAACGGTCTCGGGAACCAGGGTTTCGGGCTCAATCCCCTCCAGGAGCACCCGCGCCCGCTCCACGTCCTCGGGCTTACGGATGGTCAGGCGCACCGCGCCGTTGGCCACGCCCAGTCCCTTGTAACCGATCTTTTCCTTGCGCATTTCCTGGCGCACGGTGGCGGTGATGCTTTCCAGCCGCTCCTCGATCACCACGTCGAGCTCGACCTTGAGCAACAGATACGAGCCACCTTGCAGATCCAGACCGAGGCTAACCTTCTTTCCTGGCGCGAAGTTCGGCACGTCGCGCGAGTAATCCGCCGTCATCAGGTTCGGCCCGGCATAGATCAGGCCGAGCAAACAGACCAATAGAACGATCGTTGTCTTCCAAGGGGAAAACTGAAGCATCAGGGCACGCTATCCGTTCATTGGAGGGGCGGTTAACTCGGCGCGAGAGATTAATCAGGAATCGCTCTTGCTCATGACCTCGGAGATCATACTGCGTCGCACGGTAACGCGAACATTGTCGGCGATATCCACCTCAAGCTCGTCGCGTTCATCGTGAACCTTGGCGACCTTGCCGACCAGACCACCATTGGTCACGATCCGGTCATTGCGCTGAACCTTGCTCAGCATCGCCTTGTGTTCCTTCATCCGCTTTTGTTGCGGGCGGATCAGTAGAAAATAGAACACCACGAAAATCAGCACCAAGGGCGCCAAGGCCATCAGATCAAAGCCTCCGGCGCCTCCGACTTGAGCATAGGCTGGTGAGATCAACATGGCCGTCTCCTTGGTTCTCGGCCCCCGGCCGAGCTAGTGCAAACACCTGGACGCTCCCGCCTCGGAAGCCCCTGAATTAGAATCGCCGGACTATAGCGGCAAAGCGCTCAATTGCAACGATCCGGCGGCTGAAACGTGAAGAAATTCAGTGAAATGGCGTCGCTCGGCGCACGGACCGACTTCGCGGTCAGATTTCAAGCTCGGTCTTCGGGTTCACGGCGCGCGAACCCCGGCGAATCTCGAAATGCAGTTGCGAGCGTGTCACGCCACCGGTATTGCCGATCGTGGCGATGGTTTGGCCGCGTTTCACCCGATCGCCGCGCTTAACCAACAAGCGGTCCGCGTGTGCATAAGCGGTGGTCCATCCGCCGGCGTGCTTGATCAAAAGCAGATTGCCAAAGCCCTTTAATTCCTGGCCCGCATAGGCAACCACCCCGCTATCCGCCGCCAGGATCGGCGATCCCTTGGGCGCGGCGATATTGATCCCGTCGTTGTGCAGCCCGCCCTCGCGTGGGCCGAAATTCGAGATGATGCGCCCACGTACCGGCCATAGAAACCGCGTTCCCTCGCGCGAGGGCGGTCGCGGCGGCACGGCTCGGGCGGCGACGCGGGTCGCGGTAACCGTGGGGCGGGCCTGGGCCTGGGTGCTCCCTCCAGAGCTCGCGCTTGGGCGGGGTCGAGGCAGGGGCACAGCGGAAACCGCCGTCCTCGCGACCGAGGAAACAGACACGGTGGTCTTGGGGGCTGGCTGTTCCGCCGCGCGGCGAACCGGCATCTTCAACTGGCGACCGGCAATCACCTGATAGGGCGCGCCCAAGCCGTTCATCGATACCAAGGTGCGCATATCCACGCCAAACCGCCGAGAAATGGAATAAACCGTGTCGCCCGGCGCCACCGTATAAATCCTAGGCGGCGGCAGGCGCAGGGTCTGGCCGACAGTCAACAGAAACGGCGCGGCCAGGCGGTTGGCGTCGATGACATCGCGCACCGCGACGCCATAACGCCGGGCAATCGCGTAGACCGTATCGCCGGGCGCGACATCCACCACGCCGGTGGAAGGAACCGGAATAGCCACCGCCCCGGCGCTTCGGGTTGATGGCGGGTTGTTCGCCAGATGCGGAATCCGCTCCGTCACGCCCGCGCATGCCGAGACGATTCCCACCAGGAGCAATGTCACGAGGATCGTTGGTCTAGGCATGCATGGTGCTTCAATACGGCGGTTCGCGACGCCGCAGTTTATCCGCCGCCGCGCGCCGCACTCAAGCGAACCGGCGCAATCGGCGCTAAGTCCAGGATATGTCTACTCGCTCACAAGCGGGACGAAACGCACCGACAAGAGCTCCGAGGTCTCGAATCGATCGCCATCGCGCTTAATCCGGACCAGCCATTGGTGTCCGCCATCCGGCCCCACGGGCGCGATCATGATCCCACCATCGGCCAATTGCTCGGCGAGCTTGTTCGGTGTTTCCGGCGCGGCCGCGGTAACGATGATCCGATCGAAGGGTGCCTGCTCCGGCCAGCCCGCCGCGCCGTCTCCGTGTCGCGAGACGATCGTGTGCAGGTCAAGCTGCTCAAACCGCGCCCGCGCCTCGCGCAGCAAGTCCATGTGCCGCTCGACCGTGTAAACGCGTCGGCACAGCTTGGCCAAAACCGCCGCCTGATAGCCGGAACCGGTGCCGACCTCCAGAACCTTGTGCCGATCGGTCAACTCAAGCGCCGCGGTCATATAGGCGACGACATAGGGCTGAGAGATGGTTTGGCCCGATGGGATCGGCAGGGCACGGTTGTCATAGGCATGCTCGCGAAAAGTCTCGGGCACGAACAACTCGCGCGGCACCCGTTCGATCGCGTTCAAGATCGAGAGGTCACCAATCCCCTCGCGGCGCAGATCCATGATCAACTGGATCTTCTTGGCGTCGAGGTCGCTCACGCCAGGGCCCGGGTCAGATCGCCGAGGGTCGCGCGGTCGGTAAAGTCGAGATCGATCGGCGTCACCGAGATCGCGCCATCGGCGATCGCCGCGACATCGCTGTCGCTGGCCGCGTCCTCGCCGACATGCTTTTTGCCGATCCAGTAATAGGCCCGGCCCCGGGGATCAAAGGCCTGGGCGATCTCATCGCCGACCTTCTCGCGGCCCTGGCTGGTAGCCCTGACCTCCACCGGCGCCGCGCCGTCACCGGCGGGGAAATTGACGTTGATCAGGGTATTGGCCGGCCAGCCCGTCGCAATCAGACGCTCGGTCAGCCCCGCGAGGTTGGCCCTGGCGACCCGCCAATCCTCGACATCGCCCTCCCCCAGGTCCTGGCTGAACGCGATCGCCGGCACGCCGAGGATGGTTGCCTCGAAAGCCGCGGCAATGGTTCCGGAATAGGTAACGTCCTCGCCGAGATTGGTGCCCCGGTTCACCCCAGACAGGACAAGGTCGGGCTTGTGATCCGAAAGGATCCGGTTGATCGACAGCAACATGCAATCCGTCGGCGTGCCATCGATGGAATAGGCTTTCGGCCCGCGTTCGCGGATGCGCAGCGGCCGACCGATGGTCAGGGAATGCCCGGCCCCGCTTTGCTCGGTCTCCGGAGCGACCACCCAGACATCGTCGCACAAGGTCTCGATCACCGAGCGCAGGGTCTCAAGCCCCGGCGCGCCGAAACCGTCATCGTTGGAGAGCAGAACCCGCGCCCCTCTAAGATCGATCGGCCAGTTCGCCATGTCGCGCCGCTCCGCTGCTTGTGGCAAGCCTCACGCCGCCGGCGTGATCCGGTCCATGCCATCCATATAGGGCCGCAGGGCATCGGGGATCATCACGCTCCCGTCTTCCCGCTGATAATTCTCGAGGATCGCGATGAGCGTGCGCCCAACCGCAAGGCCGGAGCCGTTCATGGTGTGCACGAACTCCGTCGATTTGCCTTCCTCGCGCCGAAACCGCGCCTTCATGCGGCGCGCCTGGAAGTCTCCGCAATTGGAGCAGCTGGAGATCTCCCGATACCGGCCCACGCCGTCATCCTGCCCCGGCAGCCAGACCTCGATGTCATAGGTTTTATGCGCCGAAAAGCCGGTATCGCCGGAGCACAGCACCACCGTGCGGAAGGCCAGGCCGAGCCGTTTCAGAATATCCTCGGCGCATTCGGTCATCCGCTCATGCTCGGCGGCGGAGTGATCGGGATGCGCGATCGACACCATCTCGACCTTGCCGAACTGATGCATCCGGATCAGTCCGCGCGTATCGCGCCCGGCCGCTCCCGCCTCGGAACGGAAACACGGGGTATAGGCGGTCATCCGCAGCGGCAGGTCGGCCGCGTCGAGGATCTCGCCGGCGACGATATTGGTCAGCGGCACTTCCGAGGTCGGGATCAGCCAGAAGCCGTCGGTGGTACCAAATTGCTGGTCCCGGAATTTCGGCAATTGGCCGGTGCCGTAAAGCGCGTGCTCATGCACCAGGAGCGGCGGCGATACCTCGGTATAGCCGTATTCCTTGGTCTGATGATCGAGCATGAAGTTGGCAAGACCCCGCTCCAGTCGCGAGAGCATGCCTTTCAGAAACACAAACCGGGCGCCGGACAGCTTTGCCGCCGACGCGAAATCCATCAGCCCGAGCCCCTCGCCGATCGCCACGTGATCGCGTGGGGTGAAGGCGAAACTCGGCGCCGTCCCGGTCCGCCGGATCTCCTGGTTCTCATCCTCGTCCACACCGTCCGGGACATCGTCACCCAAGCGGTTCGGCAGCGCGCCGACCATTTCCTCGACCTTGGCCTCGAGCGCCCGACCCTCCTCCTCAAGCTCCTGCATGCGGGACTTGATGCCCGCGACCTCGTCGATCAGGCCAGAGGCGTCTTGCTTCTCGCGCTTCAGCACGCCGATCTGCTTGGAGGCCTCGTTGCGCCGCTGCTGCAAGGACTGCAGTTCCGTGGTCCCCGCGCGCCAAGCGGCGTCGGCCTCGAGAATACCGGGCGACACCGAGTCCAGGCCCCGTCGCTTCATTGCCGCGTCGAAAGCCTCTCCATCCTCGCGGATGCGTCTGATGTCATGCATGGGACCGCCCAAACCGATAAAGGGTCACGAAGTCCGGCCCTTATACTGGCGCTCGCCCGAGGGGTCCACCGGCGTTACGTCTGAACCATCCGTCGTTGTCTTTGGGTAAATGGCCTCGAGCCGCCCACCACCATCAACCGCCAACCGTCGCCCTGGCGTACGGCGGGGTCCCAGCTCGGGATCGTCCGCGTGATTGACACGGAGGCGCTTGCATCAACCGACGAGAGGTCCCGCCTTGCGCCCACTACTGTCCGGGAAACTATTGGTGACTCCCGCTTAAGCGCTGTGTTGCCGTAGCTACGGGCGTTGAGGTGAAGTTAGGACTTAAAATCGGTGACGGCGAAACCGCCCCAAATATCCGTCGTCCTCGCGAAGGCGGGGACCCCTTACCCGTTGAAAAAGGGACAATATTGACCGTTTCCCAGAGGTCCCCGCATGCGCGAGGACGACGGGGAAAGCCCGGGTCCCACCATCAACCGTCGCCCTGGCGTACGGCAGGGCCTCGGAATTGGCCGCGCGATCAACTGGTTGCCCCGAAGTGCACCCACCGAGAGGTCCCGCCTTGCGCCAGGACCACCGGGGATGATGTGAGGACGACGGAGGGAAGGCCCCACGCAACCGATCAGGGCGTCTCTTCCTCGACTTCCTCGGCCGGCGGATCGCCTCGGCGTTTTTCAATCACCACCGCGCAGAGGATCGAGATTTCGTAGAGCAGGATTACCGGAACCGCGAGGAGGATCTGGCTGATCACATCCGGCGGCGTCAGGATGGCGGCGACCACGAAGGCGATCAGCACCGCGTATTTGCGCTTGTCCCGAAGACCGGCGGCGGAAACAACACCGATCTTGGCAAGCAGGACGATCAGAACCGGCAACTCGAAACAGACACCAAAAGCGAAGATCAAGCGCATCACCAGCGCAAGATACTGATCCACCTTCGGCTCGAGCTCCATCGGCAGATTGCCATCCCCGCCGGGCGTCTCGAAGCTGATGAAGAACCGCCATGCCAGCGGGATCACCAGGTAGTAGACCATCGCCGCGCCAAGCGTGAAAAGGACCGGGGTGGCAATGAGGAACGGCAGGAACACCTGACGCTCGTTCTTGTATAGACCCGGGGAGACAAAGCCCCAAATCTGCGCCGCCATGACTGGGAAGGAGATGCACATGGCACCGAAGAAGGCGACCTTGATCTGAGTAAAGAAAGCTTCGTGCAGGGCGGTGAAGATCATCCGTCGTCCGGCTTGTCCCTCGGTCGCGTCGGCGAGCGGCTGAACCAGAAAATTGTAGATGTCGCCGGCCACCGCGTAACACAGGAAGAACGCGACGATCATGCCGATGAACGAATAAAGCAGCCGCTGGCGCAGCTCGACCAGGTGCTCCAGCAACGGCATCTTGGCGTCATCGAGATTATCCGCCGGCATGCCCTAGGCCTCCGTCACCGGGGTTTCGGCGGTTTCCGCCGATGTGGTTTTCGGCTTCGCGGCGGCGCGCGGCTTACGCGGCTTCGAGCCCGCGGCTGTTTTACTAGTGGCGGTTTTGCTGGCCGTGGCCTTTTTCGCTGCCGGCTTACGGGTTGCGGTCTTTTTCGCCGCCGTCTTGCGCGGTGATTTAGCCGGAGTGCCGGCTTCCTCCGCGATAGCTTCCGAGACGGGCTTGGTGGCCCGCGGCTTTCTCGGCGCTTTCTTGGCGACTTTCTTGACCGGCTTTTCAGCGGCTTCATCGCCCCGTTGTTCCGCCGTCGCGGCTTCTTCAATCGGTGGCGGCGTAAGGGAGCTCGCGGGCGTCGTAACGCTGTCCGCGTCCCACCCCTTTAGTGGCTCTTCGTCGATAAGTTCCGGCACATCCGCCGACTTGGTCTCGGAAGGGAGGACATTATTCGGGTCGAGCATCGAGTTTTCGACCGGTCGGGTTTCCGCCTCGATGTCGGCCTTGGCCTCTTTCAAGCTGTTGGAGAGATCCCGGTCCGGGTCCACGGTATCGAGGATCGATTGCTTGAGATCGGAGCCTTTCAGCTTGGCGGTTGCCTGACGGATCTCGTCAAGCTCGGCCTCGCGGGCGACTTCCTCGATGGAGCCCTGGAAGTCGCGGGCCATGGAGCGGACCTTGCGAATCCAGCCGACAACCGTGCGGATAACCTTGGGAAGGTCCTTGGGTCCGACGACGACGACGGCGATGGTCGCGATCAGGAAAAACTCCTGCCAGCCGAGGTCCAACATTCGATCGTCCCATGATCCGGGCGCGATCACCGCTCCGGCGGGACCGCGACGCTACGAAACCCAATCGACGCCCTTGACGGACGCCGACCGGAAATCAGCTTTTTGCGGCCTGATCGCTCTTCGAGGTCTCGCTCGACGCCGTGTCCGAGCGCAAGGCCTTGGCCTCCTCGGACTCCGCGTCGGTGCCCTCGCCGTCCTTCATACCCTTTTTGAAGCTGGTCAGCCCCTTACCTATGTCCCCCATCAGCGCGGAAATCTTGCCGCGACCGCCGAACATCAAAAGCACGACGGCAAGGACGACCAACCAATGCCAGATGCTGAAGGCTCCCATGGGATCCGCTCCACTGTCCAATTGTCAGACCGCCATTTGGCGGCGATTTCCGGAGTTTATGCACGAATCGGTGGGCTGTCGCAATGACCAAGCCGCGCCGGCGCTTGGTCAATCAACCGAAGTCTGTTTGGGAAAAACGAAAGTCTGTGACAGATCCAAGTCCACCGATACAACCTGCCCCGGCTCGGGAAGCATGACGCCGGGAACCCGGGCGTGCAGATGCAGGCGATGTCCGTCATCGGGAACCGGCCAGGGATAGGAGAGATGCACCAGGCTCGTGCGGCCCAACAGCCGCGCCTCGACGACGGTCGCGAACTGGCTGGCCGACGCCCCCTTGGTGGGACCGAGTTTCAAGGCCTCCGGGCGGATTACCACGTCCACCGCCTCGCCCTCCGCGAATCCCTCCGCGGCGATTTCGCCGAGTTCGGTGACAGCCATGCCGTCCCGCATCGTGCCGTCGACGTGATTAAGCTCGCTGAAAAACCCGGCGACGAAGGCGTCGCGCGGGCTGCAGTAAAGCTCCGCCGGCGAGCCCGCCTGGACCACCTGACCATGCCGCATCACCACGATCCGGTCGGCCATGAACATGGCTTCCTCGGAATCATGGGTCACCATCAGGGTCGCGCAGCTCGTGGTCTTAAGCAGATGCAAGACCTCGTCCCGCACCTGATCGCGCAGCCTGGCATCCAAACCGGAATAGGGCTCATCCAGCAGCATCACCCCGGGCCCCGGCGCCAGCGCCCGAGCAAGAGCCACGCGCTGCTGCTGACCGCCGGAGAGCTCGTGCGGAAAGGTGTTCTCATACCCGGTCATGTCGACCCGCTCGAGCATCCGCGTGGCGCGCTCGCGACGTTCATTCCGGGGCCAATTGCCCAGGCCGAACAGAACATTATCCAGCACCGAGAGATGCGGGAACAGTGCGTAGTCCTGAAACACCAGCCCCACGCCGCGATCCTCGGGCGGCGCCTGGCCGGATCTGTCGGCGACCACGTCTCCGGCGATGCTGACCACCCCGTCCTGCAGAACCTCCAGCCCCGCCGCGATGCGCAGCGCCGTGGACTTGCCGCACCCCGATGGCCCGAGCAGGCAAACGACTTGGCCCGGCTCGACCGACAGGTCGAGCTCGGACAGGGCCTTGAGTGCCCCGTAATAATGGGTCACGCCCCGAAGCTCTAACGCGGATACCACGGAAGTTAATCCTGCGAACGGTTCTCAATTACCGGCGCGTTGATACAGCTTGGCGCGCGGCTCGGCAACCATGCCTTGCTCCCACCGCCAGGAACGGCCTC
>JADHLJ010000085.1 GCA_016780745.1 Alphaproteobacteria bacterium
GACGCGGCACTTTGGTCACACCAGATCGCCGCCTTGGGCAAGACCGTCGACATCGTCGTCCCGGATCTCGCAACGCATGACACGATCGCCGAACTCGCCCGGTCGGTTCTGGCGGAATTGCCCGAACGCTTCTCGCTCGCCGGGTTTTCCATGGGCGGATACGTGGCGCTGGAGATCATGCGCCAAGCGCCGACGCGGGTGGAGCGTCTGGCCTTGCTCGGCACATCGGCGCGCGCCGATACCGAACGACAGGCAAGGCGGCGCCGGGGATTGATCGCGCTGTCGGGCAGAGGGACGTTCAAGGGGGTAACCCCGCGCTTGCTCCCGAGACTGCTTCATCCCGCTCGCCTCGGGGACGCCGCGCTGGTTGAAGCCATCGAAGGCATGGCGGCGCGGGTGGGGCGGGACGGCTTTCTTAACCAGCAGAGAGCCGTTCTCGGCCGCGTGGATAGCCGCGCGCTGCTGCCTTCCATAAGGTGCCCGGCCTTGGTTCTTTGCGGTCGCGAGGACCAAATGACCCCACCAGACCTATCCGAGGAAATCGCCGCAAGGGTGCCGGGCGCCGGTTTGGTGATGCTGGAGAAATGCGGCCATCTCGCGCCATTGGAACGCCCCGGAAAGACATCCGAAGCGCTGTTGCGATGGCTTTGTGTGTAGCTTGAAGAAAATTTCACATATCATTGATTATAAAAAGAAAAGGCCGCCAATGCGGCGGCCTTAACTTGTTTGTCGACGGGGCTCGCTTTTAGCCGCGCTTCTCCACCGGCACATAGGGGCGCTGATCCGGGCCCGTGTAGAGCTGACGTGGCCGGCCGATCTTTTGGGTCGGGTCCTCGATCATCTCCTGCCACTGCGCGATCCAGCCGACGGTACGCGCGACCGCGAACAGCACCGTGAACATGTCCGACGGGAAGCCCATCGCCTTCAGAATGATGCCGGAATAGAAGTCGACATTCGGATAGAGATTACGCTCGATGAAGTACTCGTCCTCGCGGGCGAGCTTCTCGAACTCCATCGCCAGATCCAGCAACGGATCGTCGATCCCGAGATCCTCCAGCACCTCATGACAGCTTTGCATCATGACCTTGGCGCGCGGGTCGTAGTTCTTGTAGACCCGGTGACCGAAGCCCATGAGACGGAACGGATCGTCCTTGTCCTTGGCCTTCTTGACGTATTCGCCGATCCGGTCCTTGTGCCCGACCTCGTTAAGCATGTTGAGGACCGCCTCGTTGGCGCCGCCATGCGCGGGGCCCCAGAGCGAGGCGATACCGGCGGCGATGCAGGCGAACGGGTTCGCGCCCGACGAGCCGGCGAGACGCACGGTCGAGGTCGAGGCGTTCTGCTCATGATCGGCGTGCAGAATCAGCAGCCGGTCCATCGCCCGGGCCAGAACCGGGTTCATCACGTATTTCTCGGCCGGAACCGCGAACAGCATGTAGAGGAAGTTCTCCGCGTAGCTCAGCTCGTTCTGAGGATAGTTGAACGGCTGACCGAGGGAGTATTTGTAAGCCATCGCCGCGATGGTCGGCATCTTTGCGACCAGGCGATAGGAGGCGACCATCCGGGCATGCGGATCGTTGATGTCGGTCGAGTCATGATAGAAGGCGGACAGCGCGCCGACCACGCCGCACATGATGGCCATGGGGTGGGCGTCGCGTCGGAAACCCCGGTAAAAATTGATCAACTGCTCATGCAGCATCGTGTGGTGGGTGATCGTATCCACGAAGCTGTCGCGTTCCTGGCCATTCGGCAACTCACCATTCAAAAGCAGGTAGGCGACCTCCAGGAACGAGCTTTTCTCGGCCAGATCCTCGATCCGATAGCCGCGGTGCAAAAGCACGCCTTCGTCGCCGTCGATATAGGTGAGGGCGGATTCGCAGGAACCGGTCGACGTATAGCCGGGATCGTAGGTGAAATGGCCGGTTTCGGCGTAAAGGCGCCGCACATCAATGACGCTCGGCCCGACCGTGCCATCGAGTACCGGGAGGGCGTATTTGTCGCCCGTCGCGTCGTTGATCAGCGAAAAAGTCGCCGAATTGCTCTTGCTCATGCTCGAAATCCTCTGTCTCCGCCCATTGTTCAGGGCCTATCGGGAAAGGTCGGGCGGTTATTCCTGCCCGTTAACGTCAGTGTACCGGGTTGGCCTGATTTCAGCAAATATCCTCGATCCGCGCCCGGGCTTCCTCGCGTCCCAGAATAGCCATGACCTCGAATATTCCGGGCGAGGCGTTGGAGCCGGTCAGCGCCGCGCGAAGCGGCTGCGCGACCGCGCCCAGCTTGACGCCTTGTGCTTCGGCGAGCTGGCGCACCAGTGCCTCCAAGGCATCCTCGGTCCAGTCATCCAGGCTGTCCAAATCCAGCAAAAGAGCGCGCATCAAGGCCCGCGCGTCATCGCCAAGCAGCGCCGCCGCCTTGTCGTTCATCGGAAGCGGGCGCGTGGCCGCGTAGAAGCCGGCGCCATTGGCGAGATCGATCAGGGTCTTCGCCCGCGCCTTTACGCCAGACAGGCCTCGGGTGATCCGCTCGCGCGATTGGGTGTCCAGCGTGACGTCGGATCGCTCCTCGAGCCGCTCGAATACCAGATCCACGATATCCGCGTCCGGCGTTTCCCGGAGGTAATGGCCGTTCAGATTGTCCAGCTTGGCCATGTCGAACCGCGACGGTGAGCGACCGACCCCCTCCAGATCGAACAACGAGATCGCCCGCGCCCGGTCGATGACTTCCTCATCGCCATGCCCCCAGCCCAAACGCAGCAAATAGTTGCAAAGCGCGTCGGCCAGATAGCCCATGTCGCGATAGGCATCGACCCCGAGCGCGCCATGCCGCTTCGACAGTTTCGCGCCGTCCTGGCCATGGATAAGTGGGATATGGGCGAAAGCGGGTACCGGCCAGTCCATTGCCTTGAACAATTGCACCTGTCGAAACGCGTTGTTCAGGTGATCGTCGCCGCGAATGACATGGGTGATGCCCATATCGTGATCGTCGACCACGACCGAGTGCATATAGGTCGGAGTTCCGTCGGCGCGAAGCAGAATGAAGTCATCGATCCGGTCGTTTTGGACGGTCACCTGGCCCTGCACCAGATCGTCGATCACGGTCTCGCCCTCGAGCGGTGTCTTGAGCCGCACCACCGGATCCACGCCGGCGGGCGCCTCGCTCGGGTCGCGGTCCCGCCAGCGCCCGTCATAGAGCGCGGTCTTGCCCTCGGCCCGGGCCTTGGCGCGCATTTCCTGGAGTTCCTCGGCGGAACAATAGCAATGATAGGCCCGCCCCTTGGCCAAAAGTTCCCGCGCGACCTCGGCGTGGCGTTGCATGCCCGCGTGCTGAAAAACCGGCGGCTCGTCACCCGATAGCCCCAGCCAGTTCAGCCCGTCGAGGATCGCGTCGACGGCTTCCTCGGTCGAACGGGCCCGGTCGGTATCCTCGATCCGCAACAGGTACCGACCGCCCATGCGACGGGCGAATAAATAGTTGAACAGCGCCGTTCGGGCGCCGCCGATGTGTAAAAAGCCGGTTGGCGAGGGGGCGAAACGCGTTACGACTGTCATGACGGGCCTGTTATTCCCTGAAAGGTTGTGTAGGATCACTGTCCTGGAGGGGCCGATGATCCGGCGCACGGCTTTTAACATACCGTCCCGTCGATGGCGACAAGTCGAACGCTGGCCCAGCATGGGGTGGGGGGCGTGCCGACGCGCGTGGCGCCAAGCGCCGGGCTGGCTGGGGCGGCAATTCCGGGCCGAGCGGGATCGTTGGGTGCTCTGGATCCCCGTCGGCTTCGGCGCCGGTATCGCGGCCTATTTCGCCCTTCCGCATGAGCCAAACCTGGCCCTGGGAGCGGTGGTTTCCTGTGCCCTCGGGCTGGCGCTCCTGATCGCGCGAAGTCGAGGTGGGTCGTCCTTGGTTTGGATGATCCCCCTGGTTATTTGTCTCGGCTTTAGCGCGGCGCAAATGCGCGCGGGCATGATCCCCGATCACCTCCTGACCCACCCGTTAAGTGGTATCGCGCGGGGGACGGTCAGCGCGGTCGAGGACCGGCCTTCGCGTCCGCGCATCGTCCTGTCGAACGCGACGCTCCAATCGGTCGGTGGCGCCCGGGAGCTTGCCAAGGTGCGAATAAGCCTCTCGTCAAAGGCGTCCCTGCCGGCCATTGGAGAGATCATCGAGATCCCGGCGTCGTTGCGCCCGCCGCCCGCGCCATCGGCCCCCGGGGCCTATGATTTCCGCCGAGCCGCGTTCTTTAACAAGGTTTCCGCGGTTGGTTACGCGACCGGTCCGTTCCGCGCCGCCGACGGTTCCGAAAGCGCCGGCGGTCCAGGCGAATGGCTTGGAACCTGGCTGGCAAGCTATCGGCTATCCCTGTCCCGGCGCATAACCGAGGCCCTGCCTGGGCCGTCCGGGGCACTCGCCTCGGCGCTTCTTACGGGTGAACGCGGGCCGCTGCCGGAAGACGTCTTGAGCGCCATGCGGGAGTCGGGGCTGGCGCATCTCCTGGCGATCTCCGGGCTCCATATGGGGTTGGTCGCCGGGGTTGTGTTTCTCGGGTTGCGCTCGGTACTGTCCCTGTCGCGCCGATTGACCCTGTCCTATCCGATAAAGAAAGGGGCCGCGCTCGGGGCGCTGATCTTCGCCGCGGCCTACCTCTTGCTGTCCGGTGCCTCCGTCCCGACCCAGCGCGCCTTCCTGATGACCGGCCTGGTGCTCGTCGGCGTGCTCTTGGACCGACAGGCGATTTCCATGCGGTTGGTTGCCTGGGCCGCGATGCTTGTGCTCGTCACGCGCCCCGAAGCGCTGTTATCCGCGAGTTTTCAGCTGTCCTTCGCGGCGGTGACGGCCCTGGTCGCCACCTATGAGTGGGTCGCGGACCGCCGGCGAAATCAGGGTTGGAAGGAAAATACCTGGTGGCGCCGGGTCCTGGTTTATCTCGGTGCCTTGCTGCTGACCTCGGCCATCGCGAATATCGCGACCTTGCCGTTCAGTGCCTATCACTTCAACCGCATCGCGGCGCATGGACTGGCGTCCAACATGCTGGCGGTTCCCTTGACGGGGTTTTGGGTCATGCCCTGGGGCGTTCTCGCGCTCGCGCTGACGCCGGTTGGATTGGAGAAAGTCGCCTTGGTGCCGATGGGGTGGGGGCTGGATCTGTTGCTCGCCATCGCCAAGACCGTGTCAAGCTGGCCGGGGGCGGTGATCCCGGTCGCCGCGTGGCCGGCGGCGACGCTCTGCCTGATCGCCGGGGCGGGCGTCTGGCTTTGCCTGTGGCGAAGGCCGTGGCGCCTCGCCGGACTTGGCGCCGTGGCGGCGGCTGTTGTGCTGGTTGCGATGGCGCCCGAACCCCGGGTCCTGGTTACCGGCGATGGTCGGCTCGCCGGATATCTATCAAGCGACGGCCGGTTGCTGCTTTCCGAGACAAGGCGCGAGCGTTTTACCGCCGAACTATGGGGCAGAAGAGCTGGCGGGGTCGAGACGGCGGATTGGCGCCACGCGGCCGCCGGCCCACGTTGCGATGATCTTGGCTGCGCGTTGACCCTTAATGGCGCGATCGTCGCGTTCGGCGGGTCGGGCAGGGCGCTCGCCGATGATTGTCGCCGGGCGACGGTGGTCATTACCACGGATTTCGCGCCCTCGTGCGTAGGGCCGAAATGGGTCTTCGATCAGGCCGCGCTTCTGCGCGCGGGCGGTGTGGCCATATGGATCGACGGTGGTGGATTGCGTGTGGAGGCGTTGCGAAAAGGTCAGGGAAACCGGCCCTGGAGCTAGAATTTCGACCGCTGCGCAAAAAGTCCTTCAAAATTTATATAAATCAGTTGTAGTATGCTCTTGTCGATTCGAAGTGACGGTTGGATTATGTGGTCCGCCTAATGTCCGAAGCGACGTTGACGAGGTGAGAAGCGGATGTCCGGTTTGCTGCAGAAAGCGATGAATATCCTGGCGGATGCGGTGTCCGATGTTATCGGCGCTCGCAGTCTTGCCTATGTCGCGATCAAGAAAGCCGCGATCGACGACGATCCCTCGAAGCATGAGTGGGCCGAGATGATGTTCAATCAGATCTCGACCGCCAACCGTCGCCGCATCAAAACCAGCGCCGAGGATAAGGCCCACGAGGAACGCCAGGTCTATCGAGCGAAGTCGCGCGAGAAGACCGTCGAGGTGGCCGATATGAGCAAGATCTTCGGGGTGCTCGCCGGAGCGGACTGAGCTCTCCGGCTTCCGGTTCGTCCGGCCCATCGTCGATTTCAGGCGAATTCAACAAAAACTGATCCGCACGACGGCAAAGGCGCCATGGGGCAAGCGCGTCCAAGGGGCGGACGCGCGTTGTCTTTCCATGCGTCATGTCGTTAGGAGTGGGCGACCGTTTTAACGGGAATCGCGAGGGAGCGGGGCGACCGCGAATCGTTCTCTAACCTATTGATTGAACGTTAGTACTTTCGGATAAGCCCCACGAGCTTGCCCTGAACCGCGACCTGATCGGGGCCGAAGATTCGGGTCTCGTAGATCGGATTGGCGGGCTCCAGGGCGATGGCGTGGCTGCGCTTGCGAATGCGTTTGAGGGTGACTTCCTCGCCCTCGACCAGGGCCACGACAATGCTTCCGTTCTCGGCCGTTTCACAGCGCTGGATGATCGCGGTGTCACCGTCATGGATCCCGGCGTCGATCATCGAATCGCCCGCGACCTCAAGCGCGTAGTGATCGCCGGCGCCAAGCAGGCTCGGCGGTACCGAGACCGTATTGCTGTAATCCCGCAAGGCCTCGATCGGCGTACCGGCGGCGATCCGGCCATAAAGCGGCAGGGATACGGCTTCTCCGGAATCGTCGCGGGCGGCATCTCGCGTGTCGGCGGCTTGCTCGGCCGCGCGGGAACGCGGGAAATTTCCGGGGATTACATTCGGCGAGAAGCCGCGCGGTGCCGGGCGATCCTCGCGCGCCGGACTGGCGGGGCTGGCGGCCGCGCTGGTTTCCGGAAGCTTCACGACCTCAAGCGCCCGCGCCCGATGCGCCAGGCGGCGGATGAAGCCGCGCTCCTCCAGAGCCGTGATCAACCGGTGAATACCGGATTTGGATTTCAGATCCAGCGCTTCCTTCATCTCATCGAAGGACGGAGAAATCCCCGTGTCTTCCAGGCGGGCATTGATGAACAAGAGCAGTTCGTGCTGTTTCCTGGTGAGCATGGCGATACCTCGACGCGAGTGAACAAAAGCAAAACATTAACGATTGTTCTACTTTAGTTCTTTTCGGGCGTCAAGACGCCAGAACCCCGCGCCCGCCGGCGGTCTCCAGTCTTACAAATCCAGCTTGTAGAACCGCGCCGCCGTGTCGTGGAACATCGCCTTTTTTTCGTCCGCCGAGGCACCGCTGGCGATCCGCTTGAACAGATTCCAATAGACCGCGTAGCTGGAGGTCACCTTATCGACCGGGAAATTGCTCTCGAACATACAGCGCTCCGGCCCGAAAGCCTCGATGCAGGTCTCGAAATAGGGCCGCCAGAGGGTGGCCAGCTCCTCGGAGCCGGGTGGCGTGGCCCGATCCTCGAACTTGTAGCCGTTAAGCACCATGCCGAGACCGCCGAGCTTGGCGTGGACGTTGGGCCGCTTGGCCAACTCGCGGATGTCGGCTTGCCATTGCGGCAGGATCTCGTCGCGCTTGCCGGCATAGGGACCGATGCCCATGGGGCCGGCGAAGTGGTTCAATACGATGCGCTGATCGGGGAAGGCGTCGGCCAGCGAGGATACGTCGCCGATCTGGGTGTGATACAGCCAGGCCTCGAAGGAGAGATCGAAATCCGCGAGCTTGGCGAAGCCCTCTCGGAAGGTCGGGTCGAGATAGATATGCGCCGGCGGGTTGGTGTGGCTGTTATTGATATCCGGGCTCGGATCGAAGCCGGCGCCATAGCGGGTGCCGCGGAACCGTCCGTTACCGGCGGCGACCTGAGCCGCCAGCACCTCCTCGACCGCCGCGCCCATGGTGAGGTCCGCGAAGCCGACGATCCCGGCGCAGATCTTGGTGTTGCCGTATTTGCCGCTGGCGCTCATCGCCGCGATGCCGTTGACGAACTCGGTCTCGCCGATCGGCTTCATATGCTCGGGCCCGTCCTTGCGGAACATCGAGGCGCATTCCAGAAACACCGTGGCGACGATGTTATGGCCGCTATTCAGATCCGCCAGCAGGTCTTCGATAAGATAGCGTTTGCCGCGCATGTCCCAGAGATGGTGATGCGGATCAACGATCGGCAGATCCGGCTCGATGATCTCCTCGTTGATCTGGGCCAGCCACTCGGCGTTTGGCGAGGGAATACGGGATTCTAAAAGGGACGCGCCGTCACCGGACATAGCTCTCTCCATTGAACGCTCATCGGCGGATCCCGCCGGAACCGGAACATCATATCAAAAAGCGGTAAGGCGGAAGGGCGCGCGCGTATTCTATCTCATGAGTGATCGGCGGAATCGGTCGCTTTGATAATATCGATCACCGAGGCAAGTTTGCTTACCCGTCCGTCGGGCCCGCCGAATGGCAGAACCAAGGCTTCGTAAATTCGAAAATCGTTCGCCGACCAGCTCAACCTGGATCGAGCGCAATAGGGTTTGCGATGGCGCACGCACCAGGTGAAGCGCTCGACGACCTCCTCGGCACCGGGCATCTGATCGACCATTTGGCCAGTGTAGTCCTGCCCGGCCGCCTCCCGGATCTTTGACCCGGTCAAGCGCACGAGAAATCGGGGGCCAGGGTCGACAACCTCGATGACCGTGAAGTTCACCAGCACCTGTTTGGGGATTTCCAAGGGGTCCAGCGCGCTGGTGCTGGGAAAAGGAGCGTTGCCCCGTTTCAGCGTCCAATATTCGTAAACAACCCGGCTGGTCTCCGAGAGCGCGGCCTTATCCAAATCAACGATAAATTTTGGAGGCGGGTTTAGCATGTTCGAGATCGGTTCGGTAGTTTCCCGCTGGAGAGTAAATGGTGATCATGGAGTTAAGCAAGGAAAGTGTTTTTCTTCACTTTTTTCAGTACTTTTTTTATTTGAAGTTTATATGTACTGGTGTCGGATATGATAATTTATCTTGAGAGTTGCGGATTTCGTTCCCGTCGGCGACCCCAGCCAGGCCTTAGAGACTTTCCAGACTTCCCCAGAGCGGCAGGATATCCATCCACTCACCCTCGGCGCGGGCCTCGTCATGGGCCGGGCGGATGATCAGGCAGTCGGCTTGGGCGAGACGCGCGAGCATGGAACTGTCCTGGCGGCTGAACGGGGTGGCGACACGCTCTCCGTCGGCGTTCCAGGAGAGGGTGGCGCGGAGATAGTCCTCGCGCTGATCGTTTTCGCCAAGCGCCGCGCCGAGGCGGGCGCGAAGCGGTGGTTCGGCGGGCCGTTTTAGGCCCAGCATCGCCTCGATCGCGGGCTTCACGAAGATCATGCCGCAAACCAGTGTTGAGACCGGGTTGCCCGGTAGGCCGAGCATGGCGATCCCGCCGACCTTGCCGAAAATCAATGGCTTGCCGGGACGCATGGCAATGCGCCAGAAATCGACCTCCAGCCCGCCCGGACCATAGGCCTCGGTCCCAAGCGCCTTTTGCACCAGGTCATGCTCGCCCACCGACGCGCCGCCGGTGGTTAGGACCAGATCCATGCCCTGGGCGCCCCGGACGAGCTGTTGAATGCCCTCGATCGTGTCGGGCGCGATGCCCAGCACCACCGGCTCGCCCCCACAGGCGCGCACCAGGGCGGAGAGGGCATAGCTGTTGGAGCTGACGATCTGATTGGGGCCGATCGGCTCTCCCGGGCGCACGATCTCGTCGCCGGTGGCGAGGATGGCGACCTTGGGGCGGCGGCGGACCATCACCCAGGGAACATTCATCGCCGCGGCCAGGCCGACATCCCGGGCGGTCATGGCGCGGCCCGCTTCGATTCCGACATCGCCGGATTTGAAGTCGAGGCCGGCGGGGCGAATGAACTTACCCGCCGGCGCGCCCTCGCGAACCGTGATCCGGGCGCCGTCGGTCTCTGATTCCGCGTCCACGTCTTCCTGGATGACGATGGTATCGGCGCCATCGGGGACCGGCCCGCCGGTAAAGATCCGCACGGCTTCTCCCGCCGTAACGGTCCCCTTGTAAGCGCCGCCCGCCGGGGCGTCTCCGACCCGGGTTAGTGTCGCCGGCACCGTGGCCACGTCCTCGGCCCGCACCGCGTAGCCGTCCATGGCTGACATGGCGACCGGCGGCTGGGTGCGCCGGGCGCGCACCGGCTCGGCGGTTACCCGGCCCAGCGCGCCGCTAACCGGGGCTTCCTCGCCGGGCATGAGCGGGACCGCGGCCAGAATGCGCGCCAGGGCGTCCGCGACCGGCAGCAGGGGATCAGCCGCCACGCCACTCTCCAGACTTGCCACCGGCCTTGTGCAACAGCCGGATATCACCGATGCGCATGCCGCGATCCACCGCCTTGCACATGTCGTAGACCGTAAGCGCGGCAACGCCGACCGCCGTCAGTGCCTCCATCTCGACCCCCGTGCGCCCGTTCAGCTTGCAGGTGGAGGTGATATCCACGGCGTTGCGGTCGGGGTCGCAGGAAAGCGCCACCTTCACCGAGGAGAGCGCCAGGGGATGACAGAGCGGGATCAGATCCGGCGTGCGCTTGGCGCCCATGATCCCGGCGAGCCGGGCGACCGAGAGCACATCACCCTTGGCCACGCCGTCGCTCATGATCAGCGCCAGGGTCTCCGGTTCCATGAAGACACTGCCGGCCGCGGTCGCGGTTCGGCTGGTGATGTCCTTGTCCGATACATCGACCATCACCGCGTTGCCCTGGTCGTCGAAATGAGTGAAGCCGCTCATTCCGCGGCACTCGCGAGCGGAACCGGATTGGCCAGTAAGGCTTTGGTCGCTTCGGCCACGTCGTCCCGGCGCATCAGCGACTCGCCGATCAGAAAGCTCCGCGCGCCGATGGCGGCCATGCGGGCCAGATCGGCGGGGCTGTTCAGCCCACTTTCGGAGATCAGCAGACGATCGGCCGGGGCCAGGCTTGCCAATCGTTCGGTCACGGCCAGATCGGTGACCATGGTCTTGAGGTTGCGGTTATTGACGCCCAGCAGCGGCGATTTCAGCCGCAGGGCGCGCTCCAACTCGGCTTCGTTATGCACCTCGATCAGCACATCCATGCCGCGCTCGAAGGCCGCCGCCTCGAGTTCCATCGCCAGGGCGTCATCAAGGGCCGCCATGATCAGCAGGATGCAGTCCGCGCCCAAGGCCCGGGCCTCGGGGATCTGGTAGAGGTCGATCATGAAATCCTTGCGCAGCGCCGGAAGATCGCAGGCCTCTCGCGCGGCGACGAGAAAATCATCGCTGCCCTGAAAATACGGCTCGTCGGTGAGCACCGAAAGACAGGTCGCGCCGCCCGCCGCGTAAGCCTGGGCGAGGGTGGGCGGATCGAAATCGGCGCGGATCAGGCCCTTGCTGGGCGAGGCCTTCTTGATCTCGGCGATTAGGCCGTACCCGCTCATCGAGGCCGCGCGCAGGGCCTTGGCGAAGCCGCGCGTGGGTGTCGCCGCCTTGGCGCGTTCTTCCAACTCAGCCAGGGAAACCGAGGCTTTGCGCCGCGCGACATGAGCGCGCTTGTCGTCGCAAATCTTGGCGAGGATGTCGCTCATCGCTCTCTCATGCTCCGGAATTGGTGATCGCGACCAGGGCGTCGAGCTTGGCTCGGGCCTTGCCGCTGTCGATGACCTCGGCGGCCAGCGCGACGCCCTCGCTCAGGTCCGAAACCTTGCCGCCGACGATAAGCCCGGCGGCGGAGTTCAGCAGCACGATATCCCGGTAGGGGCCTTTTTCGCCGTCGAGAACCGCGGCCAGGGCCTTGGCGTTCTCCTCCGGCAGGCCGCCCCGGATACCCTCGGGCTTGGCGACCGGGATACCGGCGTCGTCCGGGTGGATCTCGAAGGTCGTGACGGTGCCGTCTTCCAGCGAGGCGACGGCGCTGGCCCCCGTCGTGGTGATCTCGTCCAGCCCGTCGGAGCCGTGCACCACCCAGGCGCGGTTCGAGCCCAATCCCTTGAGGACATGGGCCACCGGCTCCACCCACTCGCGCGAGAACACGCCGACCAGCTGGCGCTTGACCATCGCCGGGTTGGCGAGCGGCCCCAGAAGATTAAAGATCGTGCGGGTACCCAGTTCCACCCGAGGGCCGCCGACATGGCGCATGGCGCTGTGATGACGCGGCGCCATCATGAAGCATATGCCGGCCTCGTTCACCGCGCGCTCGATGAGGCTCATGTCGCAATCGAGATTGACGCCGAGTTGCGAGAGCACGTCCGCCGCGCCGGTCTTGGAGGAGAGCGCCCGGTTGCCGTGCTTGGCGACCGGCACCCCGGCGCCGCTGACCACGAAGCTCGAGGCGCTGCTGATATTGTAGGTGCCCGAGGCATCACCGCCAGTGCCGACCGTGTCGATCGCGTCGGCGGGCGCGTTGATCTTGACCGCTTTGGCCCGCATCGTGCGCGCCGCGCCGGTGATCTCGGCCACGGTCTCGCCGCGCACCCGGAGCGCCATCAGAAAGCCGCCGATCTGGGCCGGCGTGGCGTCACCGGACATGATAATATCAAAGGCTTTCTCGGCCTGGCTCTCATCCAACGCCTCGCCGGCGGCCACGAGCGCGATAAGCGGCTTGAGATCGGTGATGGTGTCGGTCATGACGCGGTTTTCCGGAGATTGGCCTCCAGGGCCTCGATGCGATTTTGATTGGCGGCGCCGAGACCCGCGATGCGCAGGAAATTCGCCAGCAGGCCATAGCCATGGCGAGAGGCGATGCTTTCGGGATGGAACTGAACCCCGAAGATCGGCCGTTCGGCGTGTTTGAGGCCCATGATCAGCCCGTCATCGGTTTCCGCGGTCACCACCAGTTCCTTGGGCAGGCTCGCCCGGTCCACCACGAGGGAATGATACCGGGTGGCCGAGAAGCTTTCCGGCAAGCCCGCGAAGATGCCGTCGCCCTTGTTCCGCATCTCGCTCATCTTGCCGTGCATCGGCTCGGGGGCCCGCGTGACGGTGCCGCCAAAGGCCTGACCAATGCATTGATGGCCGAGGCACACGCCGAGAATGGGCAGGTCGGCGGGGGCCTGGCGGATCAGATCGAGGCAGATGCCGGCGCGGTCCGGATCGCACGGTCCGGGCGAGATGATCAGCCCGCTGGGTTTTGACGCCAGCGCGTCCCCGACGCTGATCTTGTCGTTACGGTGGACATCAACCTCCGCCCCCAACTCTCCCAGGAAATGCCAGAGATTGTAGGTGAAGCTATCGTAATTATCGACTAGAAGAAACATTTTCAATCACTTATAGTGCGTTCTTGAGGTGACGAGAGAGGCGCGTCTCCTTCTTATATCAAGTCGGTCGGTGTGGCGGAAGAGAGCGACCTCGTGTAGACACGGCTATCGTCCGAACGGGCGACGGGAAAGGGCGTCGGGAGAGGCCCCAGGGGATCTTATGGCAAGACGCGTCAATCAGCGGGCCAAACCCACGCAGCCGGGATCGCCGAAGCGGTTGTCGTGGCGGGTTGGCGGGTTGTTGGGGGCCGCCGCGCTGGCGTTTCTCGCCGGTATCGGTGTCGGCGTCTTGCTTGGCGATAACGACAAGCGGGCGGCCATACCGGCGCCTTCCGAGGTTTCCCGAGCCACGCCCACCGTGCAAATGTCGAACAACGCGTCAGACCGCGCCTTTTCGCCGCCTCTCGCGGGTCACCGCCACCCACCGGTCGAGGCGGCGCGTCCGGCGCGCATCACCTTGGCGCCGCCGCCGACCGCGCCGTCCTCGTCCTTCGCTCCACGGGCGCCGGATGCCGCGCGGAATTGGGAGA
>JADHLJ010000086.1 GCA_016780745.1 Alphaproteobacteria bacterium
GGGTGATCTCGGTTCCTGCAAGACCGTGCCCGCGCCATTGGATGGCCCGGGCTTAGCGCTGTTCGAGCCCGTGCCAGAGGCGCCAACCCGGGATCTGTCGAAAGTATTGATCGACGCCACGGGTGATGCACCCTGGATACGCCGCCTGATCGAAAACTTGCTCGGCAAATACACCCTGACCGCCGCCTCGCGCGATCAGGAGGAAATAGCGGAATTGTTTCGTGCCGAAGGCGTGTGGTCGCTGGTCGCGCCGAGACGGTCGCACTGGATCGATCTGATCAGCCAACATGATCTGATTGTCACAAGCGATCCATTCACGGCAGCGTTGGCGAATGCGGTCCTCAAGCCGGTTCTTTTGGCCGGAGACGAGGTGGTGGCGGGGCTTCCGGCTTGCTTCATCGCCGAGTTGGACGGGCCGGAAGCGCAACTCTCCGGACTGGACATGGTTGCTATTGGAGCGGATTTGTTGAACGCGAAGCGTCGCGCCCATCAACACGCCATTGATCTGGTTCGAGGCGCGTTGGGTGGGGCCGCCACATGACGCCGTTGCTCGACCGGCTTTCCCGGCACGGCAAAGACCCGGAGTTGGGGGCGATATCGGCAATTCACAGCGGCAATATCGGCGATGTCATATACGCATTGCCGACGGTTCGTACCCTCGGCGTAAGTCATTTGCTGCTGAATGTTTGCGAGGACCCAGGCGCCGGAGGGCGGGTTTTGACCGAGGCGATGGCCGGGTCGCTGGTGTCGTTGTTGCTGGATCAACCGACCATCGATACCGTTGATGTCGTCGCCGCGCCGATCCGTGTCGGCGGCGGGTTCGGTTACCAGGCCCGGGTGTCCAATCTGGTCTCGGGCTTGCCCTTGGAGCATGTGTCCGCGTCGGTCCTGGGCGTGGATTACGTCCTGGATCGGTTTCGCCTACAACCCTTGGAGCGCAGGCATCTCGTCCACGCTCACGCCATGGCCTTTGGTTGCCGTGTCGACCCGGCGCGTGCCTGGATTGATCGGACCACCGCAATGGCCCCGGAGAGACGGATCGCGGTTTCCGTCACGCCGCGATACCGAAACCGATCGAATGAGCGTCTCGCGGAAATCCTGGAAGGTTTCGGCCCGGTGACCCTGATCGGTTTTCGCAGCGAGCTACCAAACTATTTCGGTATCGAAGGGGAGTTGCGCGAGTTCACCGATGCCAAGGAGCTGGCCGTGTTTCTCGCGGAGTGCTCGGTCTTTGTCGGCGCCGCGTCGTTTCCATCCGCGATCGCCGAGGCGATGAAAATCCCACGCCTGGTCGATCTCGCCGGCGGCCTGATCAACGCTTTTCCCGCCGGCCCGAACGGCTGGGCAATGCCGGAGGATAGCCAGGAAGCGCGTCATCTGCTGGATGGCCTGGCGCGCGGTGATCGTTCCGTCGCGAGCCGGGTGAAGTCAACCGTCAAATCGGTCACGCCGGCGGCGGTCTCCACTCGTCGATTTACCCTCGAATGGCAGCAGGCGGAGGGAGAATTGATTGGAACCCACCGTGCTAGCGCCGAGGCGGTGTTGGGTCGTGCCCCGACGCGGGTTCGGGTGGATGTGCCTCGAATGGTGGATAGGCCCGCCGGTTTCGCGCTGACCGTTGACGCGCGGATCGGGGCGCTGGAAATCTCCAACCTAAGATGCGTGGAGGGATCGAAGACGATTTGGACCGCGCGTTTTGCCGAGGACTTGTCGGTCGGCGGTGAGGCCATGCTTTCCTCGCCGCCCGGGGTGTTGCGTTGGCTTATGGCGGAGGATGGCGCGGACCGAGTTCTCCTGAAGGTGCCAGACGAGATCCTAACCCGGTTTCGGGATGTTGAAGCAAGCATCGTGTTCGATTGTCGCGCGCCACGGGAGCGGGAAATCACGCAATGGACCGCGCGCGAGATCGTGGCTTTGGGAGGTGCATTGTCGCGCGAGCGGGCTAACGCCGAACGCATTCAAGCGGATCTTTCCCTCGCCCATCAAAAGCAAGCGGATTTGGAACATCGATTACGAAGTGTCCAGGCATCGACCTCTTGGCGCGTGACAGCGCCGCTGCGTGCGGTCATGGGCGCGCTTAGAACGGGACGCGGCGGCGCCGGCCATGGAGAATAACATGGTGGGGGGCTTGGAACGCACGGCGGTTTTTACCAGCATCGTCTCGAATTACCTGCCCAAGGCTCGGGTGCTGGCCAAGTCGGTCAAGCGCCACCATCCCGAATGCCGGTTTGTCGCGGTGGTGGTGGAGCCGTGGCCCCAGGATCTTGATCCGGCGCTTGAACCTTTCGATGAGATCATCGGCCCGGCGGAACTCATGGAGGCCGGCCTTGCCGACGGGCGGTTCGAGGCCTGGGTGTTCTCGCATTCCATCGTCGAGGCATCGACGGCGGCGAAGGGAACCGCGCTCAAGCGGCTATTGGCCGATCCGCGCCATGACAAGGTTATTTTTCTGGACCCTGATGTCGCGGTCTTCGGCGATCTGTCGCCGTTGGCGGGTCGGCTCGAGGAAAGCCCAATCCTGTTGACCCCGCATGATCTGGCACCAATCCAGCCGGAGGATGCAAGCGGGGACAGGCTGCAGGTGATCCGAGATCACGAGATCATTTTGCTGCGCCACGGGGTCTATAATCTCGGCTTCCTGGCCGTTGCCGACCGGCCCGAGGGGCGACGTCTGGCCGCTTGGTGGGCGGACCGTTTGACGCATTTTTGCATCGATGATGTCTCCGAGGGGCTTTTCACGGATCAGCGTTGGGGCGATCTGATCCCCGTCTTTTTTCCCGACACCGAGATCCTGCGCGATCCAGGCTACAATGTCGCGGCGTGGAACCTACTGCACCGGGCGCTGTCTGGATCCGTGGAGGAAGGGCTTGGCGTCGATGGCCAGCCGCTGCGTTTCTATCATTTCACCGGCTTTGACTCCGGCGCGCACGCAACGATGAACGATGCCTATGGCAGCCGACAGGGTGCCGTCGCCCCATTGCTCGACTGGTATCGCGAAGCCTGCGGGAACGAGGGACAGGAGGTGGATGGCGCGCGGGTTTGGGCCTATGCCCGCTACGAGGACGGAACCCCGGTCACCATGGCCGAGCGGCGTTTCTTCCGACACCACCCGGATGTCGAGGCGACCTTCGCCAACCCCTTCCAGGTTGCCCCGAACCCGTCCTACAAGGACTGGTACCGCGATCATGTGGGCGAGCCGGGAGACCGGGAATGATGGCGCTTAAGCGTCTTGTCGCCAGGATATTGCTGGCGCTTCCCGGCGGGGACAGGGCGTTGTCGGCGCTTCGCAAGGCTGTTCGTGGACCGGCGGTCGCATTGCCGGAGACGGGGGACGCGCCGCGCGCGCCTTTTGCCATCGTTGTTGATGATCCCGCAAGCGTGCCCGACGGATATGACGGCCTTACGATCATCGATCAATCCGCCGTGGCGGCGTTTGATGGGCTCGTCTACCAGCCCGATGCGGCGGCGCCTTGGCTGACGGCGAGCCATCTTCGGAACATGGCGCTCGCGGCGGAAGTGAACGGATTGGACGTGGTCGTGGCATCGCACGGGTTGGAGGAGCCACCGGCCCTGCAATGCGCGTCGCCGCCGAACCATGCGGTACGCCGCGTGAAATCCGCGGATGACGGCCTGAACGGTCGGGTTCTCAGAATGTTACCGGAACCCGACGTTGGGGCGGCGGACAGAACTCTTTTCGACATCTTCCCTGGCCAACCCGTGACGCATCCAGTGGGAGCCGTGGCCGATTTTCGCGTCGGCGACGCGCCGGAAAGCAAAAGCTTCACCGGGACCTGGAGTCCGACGCCGCTGGCCCGCGACAAACCGGTGATCTTCGTTCTGCCGATCTTTCTCGCGGTCGGCGGGGTGGAGCGCAACACGATCGAGATCATCCGGGCGCTCCGCGATCGCTATCATTTCGTCGTCGTGACGACCGAGCGCCTGCACAAGGATCAGGGCAGCCTGCATCATCAGATGTCGGCGGTCGCGGAGGTGATTTACGACCTCGCCGAGATCTCGGAAAACCGACACCACATGGCCTTGTTGCGAAAACTCCGGGATGGCTATCGCCCGGATCTGGTGTGGATCTGCAACGGTTCGCCCTGGCTTGGTGACAATGCCGAGGGGGTCCGGGCGCTGTTCCAAGAGACGCCGATCGTCGACCAACAGGTCTATGACACCAACGAAGGCTGGATCCAGCGCTACGGCGAGCCGGGGATCCAGTCCTTCGATCGCTTCATCGCGATCAATAGCCGTATCCGCGATGTCTTCACCGACCGGTTTGGCATGGAGCTCGAGAATATTGATCTGATCTACTCGGCGATCGACGCGCCGCGTTTCGACAAACCCGCGCCGAGCGAGGCCGAGCGCTCGGAGCTGGCGACGGCCCATGGACTCCCGGACGATCGACCCTGTTTCGCGTTCATTGGCCGCCTGGTCGAGCAAAAGAACCCGATCGCCTTCTTGACCCTCGCGAGCCACTCCGCCAAGGCCGGAAAGGACGATCACTTCGTTCTTGTCGGTGACGGCGTGCTCGGCGCCGATTGCGATGCCTTCATCCGGAAGCACGCGTTGGAAAACGTGACGCGCATCCCGTTTTGTGACGATCTGACCCGGCTCTATCCGGTGCTCGCGGGCCTGATCGTCAGCTCGCACTATGAGGGGCTGCCGATCGCGATGTTGGAGGCGATGGCCATGGGCGTGCCGGTCTACGCCACGGATGTCGGCGATATCGGACCGGTCCTTGATGATTATCAAAGCGGGATCTCCTCCAAGGACATCGATGGCGGCGCGGCCTTCCAGGACGAGTTCCTGGAATGGCGGGAGCGGTTGACGGAGTTCACCCAGGCGGCGAGCGACGCCGCGCCCCAGGTCAGGCAGCGGTTCGGCGTGGACGCGATCGCCGGAAATTACGAGGATTGCTGGCAAGCGGCTTGGAAACAGCGAGGGCGGGATGTCTGACCAACGGTACCGGATCGGTGTTGACATAGGCGGCACCTTCACCGACTTCGCGCTGTTCGACGAAGCCGCCGCCGAGATTGCCATCCACAAGCAATTGACGACGCCGGACGACCCGTCGCGGGCGGTGTTGGAGGGCGTGAGCGCGATGCTGCGCGACAACGGCGTGGCGATCGGCGATGTCGCCTCGCTGGCCCATGGCACGACTCTGGTCACCAACGCCCTGATCGAACGCAAGGGCGCGGTGACGGGGATGCTGGTCACCCGGAATTTTCTCGATGTGCCGGATATGGCGCGGGAACAGCGCTATGACCTGTTCGACCTGCGCCTGAGCTTTCCCGAACCTCTGGTCCCGCGCGACCGCCGTCGCGAGATCACGGAGCGGGTTGAGTTTGACGGGAATGTCGCCGAGGCCTTGGATCTACAATCCGCCGAGGCCGCGGTGCGTGACCTTGTCGAGACCTCGGGCATCCAGGCTCTGGCGATCTGTCTGCTGCACGCCTATGCCAATCCCGCCCACGAACAGGCGATCGAGGCCATGGTTCGCGAGAAGTTTCCGGATCTGCATGTCTCGACCTCGGCGGATGTTCATGCCGGGCTCGGCGAGTGGGAGCGTTGGACGACCGCGTCGATGAACGCCTATACCCAGCCGCTTTTCGATCGCTATCTCTCGCGCATCGAGGAGGGACTAGCAGAGCTAGGATTCGCCGGCACGCTCTACATCATGACCTCCAGCGGCGGCATGTTGCTGCCGGAGACCGCGCGGCGTTATCCGGTGCGGATGTTGGAATCCGGCCCGGCCGCCGGCGTTCTGATGTCGGCCTTCCACGGTCGCGCGTTGGATCTCGACAATGTGCTGTCCTTCGACCTTGGCGGCACCACGGCCAAGGGCGCGCTGGTGCGCGGTGGCGAGCCGCTCAAGACCGACCAGATGGAGGTCGCCCGGGTTCACGACTTCAAGCGCGGCAGTGGCTTGCCCGCGCGGGTTCCCAGCGTCGACATGATTGAGATCGGGGCTGGTGGCGGCTCAATCGCCTGGATCGATGAGCGTGGGTTGCTGAAGGTCGGGCCGAAAAGCGCCGGCGCCGATCCTGGGCCCGCCTGCTATGGCCAGGGCGGCGAGAAGGCGAGCCTCACCGACGCCAATCTGATGCTCGGCTTTCTTGATCCGGCATTCTTCCTCGGCGGGGCGATGAGCCTCGATAAGCCGGCGGCGGAGCGCGCGATCACCCAGAGCGTCGCGGAACCTCTTGGTCTCTCGGCGATGCGGGCGGCTTGGGGCATTCATGATATCGCCAATGAGGACGTCGCCCGCGCCTTTCGCATTCACGCCTCGGAGCGCGGGTTCGATTATCGCCAGGCGACGATGATCGCCTTCGGTGGCTCCGGCCCGCTGCAGGCGATGGCGATCGCCGCCAAGCTCAACATTCCGCGGGTAATTTTTCCGATCGGCGCCGGGGTGATGTCGGCCATGGGTCTGTTGGCGAGCCCACTCTCTTTCGAGCAGGCACGGACCCGGCGCACCTTCATCGAGGATATCGATGCCGCCGGTTTCGAGGAGATCCTGGTCCCGTTGATCGAGATCGCCAAGCGGCCGCTGCACGCCGCTGGTCTGGATGATGCCGAGATTGATACTCGGATCCGCTTGGATATGCGCTATTTCGGTCAAGGGCACGAGATCGAGGTCACGGTGCCGGGCATTGGCTTGGCCCAGGCCTTCGCGAATTTGCCGGCATTTTTCGCCGAGAAATATACCGGCCTGTTCGGCGTGGCGCCGCTGGATGAGCCGTTGGAGATCGTCACCTGGAAGGCCGAGGTCGAGGGCCCCGCGCCGCCGCTGCGCGCGGGCTATTCGGTCACCGGCGCGCCTGGCGCTAGCCCGGGCGCTGGCGCGGGCGCCCTGAAAGGCTCGCGGACCTGTTATTTCGGGGGCGAGGCGACGGAAACCCCCGTCTACGACCGCTACGGTCTCGTCGCTGGAACCGTCATCCAGGGCCCGGCCTTGATCGAGGAGCGGGAATCCACCTGCGTGATCACCCCCGGCCACCGCGCCACGGTAGATGACGCGCTCAACATCGTCGCCGCGTTGGAGGTCTCGTCATGAGTTCAACCGGACCCAGCGCGTTCGACGCCGTCTCGCTCTCCATCATGTGGGACCGGATGGTCGCCATCGCCGACGAGATCGTCAGCACCTTGGTGCGCACCTCGTTCTCGACCATCGTGCGCGATAGTTATGACCTCTCGGTGGTGATCCTGGACACCAAGGGCCGCCTGATGGCCCAGGGCACCTACGCGGTCCCGGTGTTCATCGGTACCGCGCCCAGAACCTTGCGCTATATGCTCGAGAAGTTCCCGCCCGAGACTCTGCGGCCCGGCGACATCATCGCCACCAACGATCCCTGGATCGGCACCGGGCATATGTTCGACATCTCGATGATGCGCCCGATCTTCAAGGGCGACCGGCTTGTCGGCTACACCATGTCGATCACCCATCTGCCGGATATCGGCGGCCTCGGCTTCGGCGCGGCGGCGCGCGAGATCTATCACGAGGGCTTGCGCCTGCCGATCTGCCGCTTCGCCAAGGACGGCGTGATGGACCCGTTTCTAGAGGAGTTGATCCGGACCAATGTCCGGGTGCCGGAACAGACGATCGGCGATCTCGTCGCCAATATCGCCTGCAACGAGGTCGGCGGCCCGATGGTCACCGCCTTCATGGAGGAATATGGTCTGGAAAGCCTTGAGCCGCTGAGCGACGCGATCGGCGCGCATTCCGAGCGTGCCATGCGGGCCAAGCTCGAGGAAATCGCCGATGGCCGATATGAGAACCACATCCAGATAGAGGGCACCGACGGGCCGATCCCCATGGCCTGTTCGGTCGAGATCAAGGGCGGCGAGGCGGTGATTGATTTCGCCGGCACCGGCGGCTGCGTGCCGCGCGGGATCAACGTGCCGTTCTGTTACACCAACGCCATGTCGCTTTATGCGATGAAGTGCCTGACCATCCCGGCGTTGCCGAATAATTCCGGCGCGGTGACACCGATCACAGTCTCGGCGCCCAAAGGCTGTCTGTTGAACGCTCAGCCGCCGTTTCCAACCGGAGGCAGGCACGCCATCGGGCATTTCGTGCCGGGCCTGATCTTTGGCGCGCTGGCCGAGGCGGCGCCCGACAAGATCCAGGCGGATTGCGGGATGATGGATCTGATGACGGTTCAGGGTACCCACCGCGACGGTCGGGGGATCTCGACCATCTATTTCGCGTCCGGTGGTTTCGGCGCGCTCCAGGGCGGTGATGGCGGCGACTGCGTGCCCGGGCCTTCCAACATGGCGGTGGTCCCGGTCGAGGTCTGGGAGACCATCACCGGCACCACGATCGAGAAGAAGGCCATTGTCCCGGATAGCGGCGGTCCCGGCGCCTGGCGCGGGGGGGCCGGTCAGGAGGTTGTCATCCGCAACGATACCGGCCATCCGATGACGATCTTTTGCATGGCCAACCGGACGGAGTTTCCGCCGCTCGGCTATCTCGGCGGCAAGCCCGGCGCGCGGCGGGTGCATCGTCTGAACGGCGCCGAAGTCGATGCCAAGGGGAGTTATGTGCTCGCGCCGGGCGACCGGATCGAAATGGTGGAGGCCGGCGGCGGCGGCATTGGCGAGCCGCGAGACCGCGACCCGGCCATGATCGAGCGCGATTTGGCGCTTGGACGGGTCACGCCAGAGGGCGCGGCGCGGGACTATGGCTACCGGCGATAGGCGCGCTTCGGCGGAATTTTTCAGCGGTATGGAGCTCTGACGCGCCGCGTCCCGGCAACTGTTCCGCCGCACTGTTCAATGGACGCCAAGCGGTGTCGCGCGCTGGCAACCGCGCGGCGCTGAAAATCATAGGTTCTCGTCTCCTCCTTCCCGGCGTTATAGGATCGGCGAGGGCACGGATCATGGAGACGAGACCATGGCGACGAGCGGTGATTTAGGCGGCAAGGGGATGCGGGGGCTGCGCGGCGGTAAGCAGCGCTACTCCATCCTCAGCCTAGCGCGCAACGCGTTCAGTCATCACGAAAACTGGGAGCGGGCCTGGCGCTCGCCGGAGCCGAAATCCGAGTATGACGTGGTGATCGTCGGGGCCGGTGGGCATGGTCTCGCGACCGCCTATTACCTCGCCTCCCAGCACGGGGTTCGCAATATCGCGGTGATCGACAAGGGTTGGCTCGGCGGCGGCAATACCGGGCGCAACACCACGATCATCCGCTCCAACTATCTCTGGGACGAGAGCGCGGCGATCTACGAACATTCGATGAAGCTGTGGGAAGGGTTGAGCCAGGAGCTCAACTTCAACACCATGTTCTCCCAACGCGGCGTGTTGACCCTGGCGCATTCCGAACACGAGATGCGCGAGATGACCCGACGGGTCGAGGCGATCCGCTTGAACGGTATCGACTCCGAAGTCATGAACCCCGAGCAGATCAAGCGCCTTGTGCCGATCATCGATACGGACCCAAATCTGCGCTATCCGGTCATGGGCGGGTTTATCCAGCGCCGGGGTGGCACCGCGCGCCATGACGCGGTCGCCTGGGGCTATGCCCGGGCCGCCGATGAGCTGGGCGTCGATATCATTCAGAACTGCGCGGTCACCGGCTTTCTGATCGAGAACGGCGTGGTCAAGGGCGTCGAGACCGAGAAGGGGACGATCAAGGCCGGCAAGGTCGCCTGCGTCGTCGCCGGCCACGCGGGCGTGGTCGCCGAGATGGCCGGATTCCGCCTGCCGATCACCAGCCGCCCCCTGCAGGCGCTGGTATCCGAGCCGATCAAACCGATCCTCGACGTGGTGATCATGTCGAACGCCGTGCATATGTATATCAGCCAGTCCGACAAGGGCGAGATGGTGCTGGGCGCCGGCGCGGATTCCTATAACGCCTATACCCAGCGTGGCAGCTTGAACGTGCCCGAGGGGATGCTCGCGGCGGCGGTTGAGCTGTTTCCGGTGCTCTCGCGGATGTCCATGCTGCGGTCCTGGGGCGGCATCGTCGATACCTGCCCGGATGCCTCGCCGGTGATATCCAAGACGCCGGTCCAGAACCTTTATTTCAATTGTGGCTGGGGCACCGGTGGGTTCAAGGCGACACCCGGCTCGGGCCATGTCTTCGCGGATCTGGTGGCTCGGGATGAACCGAACAAGATCGCCGCGCCCTTCGCGCTCGACCGCTTCACCGGCGGCTACCTGATCGACGAGCACGGCGCCGCCGGCGTTGCGCATTAGGAGGCGGAAGATGCTGCTGATCGATTGTCCCTGGTGCGGTCCCCGCGACGACGCCGAATTCCACTATGGCGGCGAGGCGCATATCCTGAGGCCGCGCGACGCGGCGGCGCTGTCGGACGAGGAATTCGCCGAATATCTATTCATGCAGCAAAATCCCAAGGGCCCGCATCTGGAGCGCTGGTCGCACGCCCATGGCTGCCGGCGCTGGTTCAACATGCTGCGCAACACCGCCACCAACGAAATTCTTGAGATCTACCCGATGGGTGAGAAGCCCCGAAGCGAGGCCGGCAAGGCCGCTTACGAGGCCAATTGGCGCCGCGGGTCCGCCGCCGAGGCGAACGCGCTTTCGGGAGAATCGTCATGAGCGGCCAGGGTTTCCGGGTCAAGGGCGCGGGTGATGTCGATCGCGCGGCGCCGCTGAAATTCACCTTCGATGGTCGAAAATACGAAGGCTATCGCGGTGATACCCTGGCCTCGGCGCTGTTGGCGAACGGGGTGCATCTGGTTGGGCGCAGCTTCAAGTATCATAGGCCCCGGGGCATCATGTCGGCGGGCTCGGAAGAGCCGAATGCCCTGATTCAGCTCGGTGACGGCCATCGGAGCGAGCCGAATATCCGGGCGACCCGGATCGAGCTGCGCGACGGGCTGGTTGCGGAAAGTCAGAACCGCTGGCCCAGTCTCAAATTCGATATCGGCTCGGTGAACAACTTGCTGCATCGTTTTCTGCCGTCGGGTTTCTACTACAAGACCTTCATGTGGCCGGCCAGTTGGTGGATGAAGTATGAGCACTGGATCCGCCGCGCCGCCGGTCTCGGCAAGGCACCGACCGGGCGGGATCCGGATCGCTATGAAAAGCGTCATGGCCATGTTGACGTATTGATCGCCGGCGGTGGTCCCGCCGGTCTCGCCGCGGCGCTGGCGGCGGGCCGTGCCGGCGCGCGGGTGCTGCTGGCGGATGAAGGATCGGAGTTTGGCGGCGCGTTGCTGGCGGATCGCGATCAGAGCATCGACGGGGTTCCGGCGCTGGATTGGGTGCGCGGCGTGGTGGCGGAACTGGAAGCCATGCCCGAGGTCACGCTGCTGCGGCGCGCGACGGTCACCGGCTATTACGATCACAACTACATCACGGTGCTGGAGCGGGTCACCGATCATCTGGGCGACGCGCCGGATCATGCGCCTCGCCAACGCCTGTGGAAGCTTCGCGCCAAGCGGATGGTGTTGGCCGCCGGTGCGATCGAGCGTCCGTTGGTCTTCGCCGACAACGATCGCCCGGGGATCATGCTGTCTTCGGCGGCGCGGGCCTATGTGAACCGGTTCGGCGTCGCGCCGGGCCGCCGGGTTCTGATGTTCACCAACAATGATGACGCCTACCGGACCGCGCTGGCGCTGAAGGCCCAAGGCGTGGGGGTGGCCGGCATTGTCGATGTCAGGGCCAAGGTCGAGAGCGAGTTGGCCCAGGCGGTGTCGGATGCCGGGATCACGGTTCACGCGGGACACGCGATCGTCGCCACCAGGGGCTCGCTCAGGGTGTCCTCGGTCGATGTGATGCGCTTGACGGCGGATGGCGCGACGGCGACCGGCATGGCGCGGCGGATCGACTGTGACGCGATCGCGGTCTCCGGCGGCTGGACGCCAAGCGTGCATCTTTTCTCGCAAAGCGCCGGCAAGTTGCGCTGGAGCGAGGAGATCGCGGCTTTCATTCCCGATATTTCGGTCCAGAATGAGCTCTCCGCCGGTGCCTGCAATGGCGCGTTTTCCCTGGCGGACTGTCTCGAGCAGGGTTTTACGGCGGGCGGCGCGGCGGCGGCCGCGAACGGCTTCGAGGCACCAGTGATCGACGCCCTCGCGGTGGAGGAACCCGAAATCGGCGACCGTCTGGATCTCTGGGTGGTGCCAGGACGCAAGCCACTGGGCCACGCGGGAAAGCACTTCGTCGACTTCCAGAACGATGTCACCGCCGCCGATGTCCATCTCGCGGCGCGCGAGGGTTACCGGTCGGTCGAACATCTGAAACGCTACACCACCACCGGCATGGGGACTGATCAGGGTAAAACCTCGAACATCAACGCCCTGGCGATCATGGGCGAGGTTCTGGGCGCGAATGTGCCGGGGGTCGGACATACCACCTTCCGCCCGCCCTATACGCCCTCGACCATCGGTGCTTATGCCGGGCGCAATATCGGCGATCTGTTCGATCCGGTGCGCTCCACGGCGATGGATGCCTGGCACCGCGAGGCCGGCGCCAAGTTCGAGCATGTCGGCCAGTGGATGCGGGCCTGGTACTATCCCAAGACTGGCGAGACCATGCGCCAGGCGGTGGACCGCGAGGTTTTGGCCGCGCGCGCAAGTGTCGGCATTCTCGACGCCACGACGCTCGGAAAGATCGACATTCAAGGCCCCGATGCCGCCGAGTTCCTGAACCGGGTCTATACAAACGCCTGGCTGAAGCTGGCACCGGGGCGCGCGCGTTATGGGTTGATGCTCAAGGAAGACGGCATGGTGATGGATGACGGCGTGACCGTGCGTCTCGCCGAGGATCATTTCCACATGACCACGACCACCGGCGGCGCCGGCGGCGTTCTTGATTGGCTCGAGGAGTGGCTGCAGACCGAATGGCCGGACCTCAAGGTGTTCTGCTCCTCGGTAACCGAGCAATGGGCGGTGGCCTCGATTTGCGGCCCGAAATGCCGCGAGTTGCTGGCCGAGCTATGCACCGATATCGACCTGTCGAATGAGGCGTTTCCGTTCATGTCGATACAAACCGGAACCGTCGCCGGCATCCCGGCACGGGTGTTTCGAATCTCGTTTACCGGTGAGTTGAGCTTCGAGATCAACGTGCCCAGGCGTCACGGCTTGACCCTTTGGAAGGCGCTAATGGCGGCGGGCGAGAAATACGACATTTGCCCCTATGGAACCGAGGCGATGCACGTGCTGCGCGCCGAGAAGGGCTTCATCATCGTCGGCCAGGAAACCGACGGCACGGTGACTCCGGGCGATCTCTGCATGGACTGGATCGTCTCCAAGAAGAAACCCGACTTCATCGGCAAAAGGGCGCTGCTGCGACCCGACATCGTTAAGGTCGATCGCAAGCGTCTGGTCGGATTGTTGACGGAAGACCCCAACGAAGTGATTCCGGAAGGCGCGCAGATTGTCGAGCGTCTTCTGCCAGAGCCTCCGATGGAGATGATCGGGCACGTGACCTCCAGCTATTACAGCCCGAATTGCGGTCGGTCGATCGCCATGGCCTTGGTCAAGGGGGGGCTCGAGCGAATGGGCGAGACGCTGACCATCCCGCTCTCGGGCAAGACCATCAAGGCGGTCGTAACCGAAGCCCGGTTCTTCGATTTGGAAGGAGAGCGGGCCGATGGTTGATCTCGCGCGTGACGATGGCTTCACGCCATTGGACGGTATCATCGGCGCTCCAGACTGCCCGATCGGCGGGCCCGCCGACGCCGGCGTTGTACTTTCCGAGCGACGCCATCG
>JADHLJ010000087.1 GCA_016780745.1 Alphaproteobacteria bacterium
CGTGTCTTGTCGGTTGAATGCGCCCCGCATGGTATTCTAGTCAATGCCCTGGCCCCGGGCACGGTGGATACGCCGATGGTCAACGATCAGAGCGATCCGGCGAAGCGCGGCAACTGGCGGCCCTCCGGGCCGTCGCCGGTCGGCCGGATTGCCCAGCCCAGCGATATCGTGCGGGTGATGCGCTTCCTGCTGAGCGAGGACGCGGCCTATGTCACCGGCGCGACGATCCCCGTGGACGGCGGCACCCAGGCGGCTTTTGTTCCTCCCAGATAACCGACAAGATAACCGGCGCGTTAGCGCCCGGATCAGCTCCGGCGTTTTTTGCCCCAGGCCATGAAGCCGCGCTTGATGCCGGTGACGAGGGTGATGGCGGAGAACGGCTTGATCACGAAATAGTCGCCGCCCGCGTCGCGCGCCATGCGCAGGTGATCGGCGGTGTTGTTGCCGGTGAAGAACACGATCGGACACTGGACATGCGGATAGTCCATGCGGATGCGGCTGCAAAGCTGATAGCCGTTCTGGTCGGGCATGTTCACGTCGAGAAGAATGACAGACGGCGTGATCACCCCGAGACGCTTGATCGCGAGCTCGGCGCTGTTGGCGGTGAAGACGGTATAGCCCTCGTCCTGCAGAATCAGCTTGGCCATCTCGACGATGGTCGGCTCGTCATCGACAATAAGGACCGATCGACCGGTCGACATTCACGTCCCCCCGCTATTCCCGGGCTTGGCGCTTGCTCACGGACCGGCCCTTGGGACCGGCCTGGTGAACCGGTTCAGGTTTCCGACGGATACGCCGCCCCGCCGTCGTGATTGAAATCAAGCTCCCGACTGGACCCGCACACTAACGCCGGGACGCGTGGGAAGCGAGTCCGGATAGAGCCACTCGGGTCGCCGGAATGTCGGAAACCTCGTTAAGCGCATGTATGTTTGAATGGTGCCATAAAACCCGTCTCGGCGGCGCCCGCGCGATGGCTTTGGGGCACCGGCTTTTGTTATAGTCCTCGTCGCGCTTCCTGGAACCGGTTGGTTGCTTGTTCCCTTACCTGGCTCTAGAGCCGGTGTTTGTCGAAGTGGGGGCAGTGACGATCGGGTGAGCCGACGGCTGAAATCGTTGGTTTGGCTTAAGGGACGGGAGCCGCCAGGTGGCGAAAGATCCAGTGAAGGCCGATGGGACCGACGGCGACGCGAATTCGCCGGTGATCGATCTGCGCGACGCCGATCGCCGGGCGGCGCTGTTCCAGCGGGTGCGCGACGATCACAGCGTGGAGATCGCCGAGGACTATGTCGAACTGATCTCCGATCTGATCGAGATCAATGGCGAGGCGCGCCTGGTGGATCTCGCCTCGCAGTTGGGGGTCAGCCGCCCGACGGTCAACGCGACGATCCAGCGTCTTCAGAAAGAGGGGTATGTGGACTCCAAGCCATATCGCTCGATCTTCCTGACCGATAAGGGGCGGGAGCTGGCGGATTGGTCGCGCGCCCGGCACAAGGTTGTTCTGGAGTTCCTGCACGCGATCGGGGTGCCGCCCGAAACCGCCGAGGCCGACGCGGAGGGGATGGAGCATCATGTGAGCGACGCGACCCTCAGGGCCTTCGAAAAAGTCACCGCCCGTTCCCGCAAGGCGTGACCACGGATCGCGGCTCGGCGGTTACCGAACCATCCCTTGCGTTCCAACCTTGGGTCGACTCGAAAAAAGAGCGGGCCAACGTGGCGCCGCTCTATCGAGGACAGGGAGGGATGAGGTTCAACTCGTTAACGGTCGATGGTGTTTCGTGGGGGCAATCATAACATACATAATAGGATGGTGGTTATTTATTAAGATTTCCATAATTTTTGGAAATAATAAAATGCTTCATCGGCAGCATGATAACGGCGCGACTTACCTGCTATTTTTTGACTTTTGCCAGAAACAGGAATGGACAGACCGCGAAGGCGGTAATCGCGAAGGCATAGAACGCATTGAGATAGCCGATCATGATCGCCTGACGCCCGATCTCGCCGCTTAGCGCCGCCAGGGTCTGGGAATTGTCGAGCGACCAGATCGTGAAGAGCGAATCCTGAAAGACCAAGCCCTGATTAAGCGGCGTCGCGTTCTCTGACAGCTCGGAGTAGCTGGTTGTGCCGGTGCGGATCATGATGGCGATGCTGATGGAGATGAACACGCTGCTGCCGAAATTGCGCATCAGATGAAAGACGGCGGAGCCCTCGGCGGTCTCGTTCGCGTCCAACTGGCTAAACGTCACGATCGACAATGGCACCCAGATCAATCCCACGCCCAATCCCTGCAACCAGGAAGTCCAGAGAACGTCGAAGGTGGTCAGGTTGATGTTGAACTGTGCCATGTACCATCCGGACACGCCCTGGAGGAAGAAGCCGGCGAACATGGTGATGCGAGGATCGATCTTGCTACCGCGCAAGAACATGAAGGTGAAGCCGAGCAGGGTGCCGGTGCCGCGAATGCCGAGGATGACGCCGACGATCGAGTCCGGATAACCGCGCAGGGTCTGCAGCAGGGCCGGAAGTAGGGTTATCGGCGTGAAGTTAAGCAAGCCGAAGACGAAAGCGAAACCCAGGCCGAGGACGTAGTTGCGCTTGGTCAGGAGGCGCGGGTTCAGGAACGGTCGCTCCGCCGTCAGTGAATGCGACACGAAGATGTAGAAACCCAGAACCGCGATCCAGCAACAGGCTATGATCTGCCAATTGTCGAACCAGTCGAGACGCTGCCCGCGATCCAACATGAACTGGAACGCCGCGATGCTAAGCGCCAGCGCGATAAAGCCGGTCCAGTCGAGATGCGAGGTTGGTCGAGATCGTCGTCGCTTTATAAAAGCCAGCACGCCGACCAGCGAGGCGAGGCCGCAGGGCACGATCATGAAGAAGACCCAGCGCCAGCTATAGGTCTCGCTCAGATACCCACCGATGGTTGGAGCCAGGATCGGGCCGAGCACCACGCCCATGCCGTAGATCGCGGTGGCCGAGCCGATCTTCTCCTTGGGGAAGGAATCAACGACGATCGCCTGACTGAGCGGCACCAGGGGCGCGCCGCAGGCGCCCTGCATGAACCGGTAGACGACGAGCTGCTCCAGCGAGGTCGCGGTTCCGCAAAGAAATGACGCGACGGTGAAGCCCGCCACCGACCAGATCATCACGCCGCGCCGCCCGAAACGCGCCGTCAGCCAGCCGGTCATCGGCGTGGCCACCGCGGTGGCGATGATGTTGAAGGTGACGATCAGCGCGATCTGATCGGTGGTCGCCGACAGCGCGCCCTTGATCTGAGGCAGCGAGACATTGGCGATGGTGACCGACATCGCGTAGAGCATGGTGACCAAGGTCAGGGTGAGCAGAAGCACCCCGTTCTCGAACGCGGTGGTCTTCGGTAGTCCCGTTGCTGAATCATAGCTCGCCATCGCGGCGGACATTAGTCTAGTCGGTGTGCCCGAGGAAACGCTTCTTATCGCCGCGACGTGATCACTGGTCCGAAGAGGTGTCCGAGGGGGCTATATCGCTCGCGCGGGGCGCCGTCAGTTCCATGATCGTCGCGTAGGGCGCGAAGCCGATCTCCGACCAAAACGCCTGGCCGGCGGGGTTGGTTTCCAGGACGTCCAGCATTACCCGCATGCCGGGCACGCAACGCGTCTCGAGGAACAGCGCGATCGCGCCGCGTCCATGACCGTTCCGGCGATGCGCCCGGTCGATCACGAATTGACGGATATACATCTCGTCCCCGCCGGGAGCGGCCTGATTGAAGCGTCTGCCATGCACCAGATAACCCACGAGTTCGCCTTGTGCGTTGTCGAACATGTCCACCGACCACTCCTGGCCGGATATCCAGCCGGCCAATCGGGTCGCAAGGGCGCCGATACCAGGCTGGAACCGGCTGTTCTCATCGTCGAGCAGTTGTTGGTTGAGCTTGGCGAGGGTCGATGCGTCGTCCAAACCGGCTCTTCTAATCGTGAGTCCGTCCGCCATTTTCACCGTCTCGTCCGATGTTGGTCATGTTCATATCGCATTTTAGTCGATAACACGGTATTTGAACGCGATCGAATGGAAGGTTTAGTGATGAGGATCAGGATGTCGCGTCCAACATCATCTCCCCGACGCGAGAGCATTCGGGCCGCCAAGCGCCCCGCGAGGGCGGGATCGTGAGCCGTTCCCCGAAAAAGCTGCCCGACGAGGGACGCGAGCGTTCGCCTTTTCGGAGCTTCTTCAATTTCATTTTGATCCTAATTGTTCTCGGCCTGCTCGGCTGGTCGCTGCTATTCATCGCCTTTGCTCCCGAACTGCCGGACACCTCGAAGATCTGGCGCCAGGATCGTGGGCCCGGGACCATTGTGCTCGCGGCGGACGGGTCGGAACTGGCTCGGCTCGGCGGCTTCACCGGCAAGCCGGTCGGCTATCAGGAGTTTCCCGAGGATCTGCTGAACGCGGTTGTGGCGACCGAGGACCGCCGGTTTTTCACCCATTTCGGGCTCGATGTCGTTGGACTCGGTCGCGCGGCGTGGCGAAACCTGCTGGCCGGGCGCGTGGTTGAGGGCGGCAGCACCATTACCCAGCAATTGGCGAAGAACCTCTATCTTTCCTCCGCGCGGACCTTCAATCGTAAGATCCAGGAGATGTTTCTCGCGATCTGGCTCGAGTCGCTGCTGACCAAACAGGAAATACTGACGGTCTATCTAAATCGGGTCTATTTCGGCGCCGGGGCCTATGGGGTTTCATCGGCGGCGCGGCTGTATTTTGGCAAATCGGTCAAAGATCTGACCTTGGCGGAATCGGCGATGATCGCCGGGCTGCTGAAGGCGCCGTCGCGGCTCGCGCCGACCCAGAACCCGGACGGGGCCGCCGAACGGGCATCGGTGGTGCTCTCCAATATGGTGGCGGCGGGGTTCATCGCGCCGCCGCGCGCCGACCAGGCCCGAGGCCGTCCCGCGCGGGTGATCTCTCCCCGTGATGTCGGCGGGGCAAGACATTTCGTAGACTGGGTGATCGAGCGGCTCCCGGACGGACTGCGGGCGACGGACCGCGATCTCGTGGTGACCACGACACTTGAACCGAAGGTGCAGCGCGCGGCGGAAATCGCGATCGCGGCGGCCTTGCGGGCCAATGCAAGTCGGCGTGTCGGCGAGGCCGCGCTGGTCGCGCTCGCCACCGATGGGCGGGTGCGGGCGATGGTGGGCGGCAGGGACTACCGGGCCAACCGCTACAACCGGGCGACCAAGGCGCGCCGCCAGCCAGGCTCGGCCTTCAAGCCCATGGTCTATGCCGCGGCTCTGGAATCGCGGATGCGCCCGGACAGTACCGTCGACGATTCCAAGGTCACGGTGGAAGGCTGGTCGCCGGTCAACTTCAACGGTCGCTACAACGGCCTGATGTCGATGTCCGAGGCTTTCGCCCGGTCGGTGAACCCCGCCGTGGTCCGCTTGCAGGAGCGTATAGGCCGAGACCGGGTCATCGATGTCGGGCGTCGGCTCGGCATCACCTCGGATCTGAAGCCCATTCCGTCCCTCGCGCTGGGCTCGATGGAGGTGGGGGTCATGGAACTGACCGCCGCCTACACGCCCTTCGTCAATCGCGGCCTTGCCTCCGAGCCCTACGGCATTGTCGAGGTGCGCACCTTGGATGGCCGGCGGCTCTACCGGCATGACCCGAGCGGGGGCCGGCGCGCGATCCACCGCCAGGTTGCGGGCGATATGAAGCGAATGCTGCAAGGCGCGGTGGCCGATGGCACGGGCCGCGGCGCGGCGATCGCCAATGCCGGGGTCGGCGGCAAGACCGGCACCAGTCAAGATAGCCGGGATGCGTGGTTCGTCGGTTTCGCGGGCGATACCGTCGCCGGGATCTGGTTCGGCAACGATGACGGCGCACCCATGCTCGGGGTCACCGGCGGTGGCCTGGCGAGCCAGGCCTGGCGCAACTTCATGGCCCCGACCCTGACCGCGAAACCGGTTGCGATCCGTCTACCGACGCCGACGGTCGATGCGACGCGCAGCGAAACTGGGCTCGAGGTCCTGGCCAAGATCACCGATTTGGTGATCGACAAGGTCACCGAAGGCGAGGCCGGCGACGGCGCGCCGTCGGAAGCTGGAGAGACCGCGAAGGGCCTCGTGCGTTGGTTCCTGGATCAAGTGCCCTCGGGAGAGCCGTCGCCCTATCCAGAATCCAACACCGATCAGCCCCGCGAGGATATGGGCCAGTAGTCCCTGGTTATTTGGATTGTTTCAGCCAGCGCAGCGCGAACAGGATCGCCCAGATTGGCACCACGATCACCGCGCCCAACAGGATATAGGACGCGGCGGAGCCGAACGCATCGACGCTCCATTGCATGATGGCGTCGATATTGCCGAAGATATCACGCATCAGATCTTGCGGACTGACATTGAACCAATTCAGCAACAACCCGACGATCAACGACAGGATGATCAATTTGACGACGGTTCCGACCGTGATCTGTGGCATCGCGTGAACTCCCGCCCCGGGTTCATCTATCGGGGATGTTCTTCATGCCGCATGTCGCGCTTCGGAACAATCCGCTAATATACGCCAATCACGTTTCCGTTTCCTGTTTCCGTTTCCTCGGGGGGAGCTTTCCATGAATGTCATCAGAATCATCCTGGCTTTGCTTATTCCGCCGGTCGCGGCGTTTCTGACGGTGGGCATTGGCCTGCACTTCTGGCTCAACATCCTGCTCAGCATTTTCTTCTGGGTGCCGGGCATGATCCACGCGATTTGGCTGGTGGTGAAGAACGCCGGCGATCAGGACTGAGGCCAGCATCCCAATGGCCTCGCGCGGTGACCAGCCGGTTATTCCGAACGTCCATATCCAAGCGATGCCGCCATGGTCGCCGCCGCCCGGCCCAGAGCCGAGCGACCCCGAGTCGGACAGCGCGAGACCGCCGCGACGCATGAACCTCAACGAATCGCCCTATCCTCCGTCACCCAGGGCAATCGAGGCGATGCGCGAGGCTTGCGGGACCGTCAACCGCTATCCCGATGCCCATTGGCGGGCACTGACCCGGGCGCTGTCGGCGCGGACGGGGGTTCCGGATGCCCGGATCGTCGTCGGCAATGGTAGTGACGAGCTTATCGCCAGCGCCACGCGGGTGACGCTCACGCCGGGTGACGAGGTCATCGCGCCGGCGCCGTCCTTCGGCAGTTTCGCGAAAGGCACCGCGATCCAAGGCGCCAAGCTCGTGTCGGTCCCGGTTCGCGGAGATGGGGCCTGTGATCCCGAGGCGATGCTGGCGGCGGTTACCGATCGCACGCGGCTGATGTTTCTCGCGACGCCGAACAATCCCACCGGCGGCATGCTGGCGGCGCGCGAGATCCAAGACGTGGCGCGGCACCTGCCGGACACCGTGCTGCTGGTGCTGGACGAGGCCTACCACGAATTCGCGATGCATGCCGGTGGCGAGGACCCCTTGCCGGTGATGCGCGAGCGCGCCGGTCCCTGGGCGATCTTTCGCAGCTTTTCCAAGGCTTACGGGCTGGCCGGGGTGCGGGTCGGCTATCTGCTCTGCGGCTCCGAGGCGGTGGCCGGCGGTTTCCAGGTGGCCCGTAATGCCTTCACCGTCAACGCCATCGCCCAGGCCGGCGCCCTGGCGGCGTTGGAGGATGAGGCACATATGCGCGACATCGTCGCCAAAATGGCGGCGGAGCGGGACCGCCTCGCCGATGGCCTGCGAGGTCTCGGGCTGGTCCCCATGCCGAGCGTCGGAAATTTCGTCTCGACGGCGACATCGCGCCCGGCGGGCGAGATTATCGCTGGCTTGCGCGAGCGGGGCATTCTGATTTCCGGCATTCCCGCGCCGGGATACGAGAACCACATCCGGCTGACGGTGGGGTTGCCGGAGGATACCGACGCGGCTCTAGCGGCCTTGGCGGGGTTGCTGGAATAAGTTTCAGCGCGCTCGCGTTAACCTCAGCCAGGCCGCGGTCACGCCTTCCAAGGCCTCGGCCCAGCCGTCCACCACCTTGAAGCCACGTCGAAGATACCAAAGAATCCCGACATCGTTTACCGCGAGGACATGCACGCTGATCGCGTCGCCGGACCGAGCCTGTACCGCGTCCACTAGGGCCGAGCCCACGCCGCTTCCCTGGGCACCGGGGAGGACGAACAGATATTTGATGTGGCCCTTGGCGGCGGTGTAGTCGGCGAAACCGACGGGTTGGCCGTCGATCTCGGCGATGAGGCGCAGCTTACCGTCGAGCGCCAGGGCCGAGACATCCTCGAACAGGCCGCGCGCGTGCGGCAATCTGTCGGCATAGATCGAGCTTCCCGCCGCCGCGCCGACGATGCGGCCACATACCGCGTCATCCCTGGCCGTTCCGTCACGGATGACGACGGTCATTCGCCGGTTCCGAGCGCGAACTGCCCGACCTGGGTAAAGGGGCTGCCCGGCGCGTCCTCGCGAAACACCGCCAGCCTGTCGATGGATTGACGCGTGTCAATCACGGTCGAGAAATGCGCCAACGCCGCGTCTCGTAGAATCACGGCCTCGGCCTCGTCGGCGATCCGATGGCTGAGGGTCATGTGAAAGCGAAACTCGTTCATCACATAGGGATAGCCCCAGCGTTGCAGCAAGGTCTCCTGCGCCGCGCTCAACCCGACCTTGCGGCGACGCTCCAACTCACTCTCGCTGGGGAGCGCGCGGAACCGATCCAGCTCCGAGACCGCCGCCGCCGCGAGCGCCCGGGTCTCGGTCCGGGACCGCGCCTGCATCAGCGCCAGGAAACCCGAAAGGTGGCGCGGGGCGAGCTCGGTGTCGATCGGCGCGTGGACCCGCGCCAGGGCCCGCGTCGCGGCCAGAAGATCGTCCAGGCTGGTACCGGGCTTCAGGTGAAACGGCGGCTTCAGGGTCGCGTGAAAGCCGTATCGCCTGGGATTAATGGTCAGCTCCCGCAGCCGGTCCGCGGTCATGTCCGGGATGCTCGGCTGATCAAGCGCCTTATCGTGGATGCTGTCACGCCCCAGCCAGGAGGAGCCCTGGGCGTGCAACGCGCTCTCCGGCGCCGGCGCGAAATAGATCGCGTAGCGGGGACCACTCTCGACCGGACCGTCCAGGGGTTGCGGAAATTCGACCATCGCGCCCTCTTTCGCGAAGTCCCGCGAGACGACCATGTCCTGGAAATTCTCGTGGACACAGGCGGCGCGCCGGGCCAGATAGAAGCCTGATTTATGACACGGCATCGGAACGGGGAGAAGGATCTTGAGTGAGGTGGCCACGCGATCCACGCTGATCCGAGGAGGCCGCGTCGCGCTTCCCGACGGAAATCTCTTGGAAACCGACGTGCTGATCGAGGACGGACGCATCGCGGCGCTCGGCGAGGCGCGCGGCGGGGCGGACACGATCCTGGAGGCTGGCGGCATGCTGGTGCTGCCCGGCATTGTCGACCTGCATGGCGACGCCTTCGAGCGCCAGATCATGCCGCGCGCCGGGGTGTCCTTTCCCCTCGATCTGGCGCTGATGGATACCGATCGCCAGATGCTCGCCAACGGCATCACCACCGCCTATCACGGGGTCACCCTGTCCTGGGAGCCGGGGCTTAGAAGCCGCGACGTGGTTGTCGACCTTCTGCACGCTATGGAGGCGACCAAGCCTCGGTTCGGCTGTGATACGCGCTTTCACCTGCGCTTCGAGACCTATGCCCTGGAGGCGGTGGACGAGATCGCCGGCTGGCTCGTCGAGGGCCGGGTCGATCTGCTGGCCTTCAATGATCATATGCCCGCGACCTTGCGGAAAATCGCCTCCGGCCAGGTCCAGTCCCTGACCCGCTATATCGAGCGCACCGGGCTCTCGCAAGACGACTATGTCGCCCTGGTCAACCGCCTGGTGGAACGCAAGGACGATGTCGCCGTCGCTATCCGCCGTCTCGCCGGGATCGCCCGGGAGGCCGGTATCGCGATGGCCAGCCATGATGACGAGACCGCCGAGGCGCGCCGGGATTATCACGATCTCGGCTGCACCATCGCCGAGTTCCCGCTGACCGCCGCGGCCGCCGAGGAAAGTACGCGGCTCGGCGACATGATCGTGCTGGGTTGCCCGAACGTGGTGCGCGGCGGCAGCCATCTCGGCCCGAACGGCATCTCCGCCGCCGACGCGATCGCCGAGGGGCGCGGCGATATCCTGTGCTCGGACTACTACTATCCAGCGTTGGTCCAGGCACCCTTCGTGCTCGCCGACAAATCCATCACCGGCTTCACGGATGCCTGGCGGCTGGTCTCCACCAACCCGGCCCGCGCCGCCGGCCTGGAGGATCGCGGCGAGATCGCCGCCGGCCAACGCGCCGACGTGGTGATCCTGGACAAGCCGGAGACCGGCCCGGCCATGGTGGCCGCCACCCTGGTCGCGGGCGAGGCGGTGTATCGCTCGGGGATGATCTAGGCGGCGAGGCTTCGATCCAAGCTGACTCTCCGCCGATAATCCGGCATAATTCCCCCCCGGCGCGCCGGGGGGGTGGCACGGCCCTTGAAGCGTCCGGCAATTCCTTGGCCCGTAAATGGAAGCGACGCTTAATTTATGAGTTTCCCGGCTGAATTCCTTGAGGAAATCCGCACCCGGCTTCGGGTCTCCGAAGTCGTCGGCAAGCGGCTGCGCCTTGTTCGCAAGGGCCGGGAATTCCTCGGAGTCTGCCCGTTCCACAATGACACCAAGCCTTCGCTATCGATCGTGGACGAGAAGAACTTCTATCACTGCTTCGCCTGCGGGGCGCATGGCGACATCGTCACCTTCACCATGGAGATGGAGGGGCTGAGCTTTCTCGAGGCGGTGGAAAAGCTCGCTGATCAGGCAGGTCTGGAAGTGCCGCGTCAGACCCCCGAGGCTCGGGAGCGCGAGGTGGCGCGCAAGACCCTCGGCGACGCCATGGAGGCGGCCTGCAAGTTCTACGAGGATGTCCTGTGGTCGCCGCAAGGCCGGGCCGGGCTCGACTATCTACTGGGCCGAGGGCTCAGCGAGCAGACCATCCGGCACTTTCGGCTCGGTTACGCGACCGACAACCGAACGGCGCTTCGTCAGGCCATGTCGGTGAAGGGGATCGAGACGTCGATGCTCCTGGAGGCTGGTCTGATCCGCAAGCCCGAGGATCGGGACGAGACCTATGACTATTTCCGGGGGCGGGTGCTGTTCCCGATCACCGATCGACGGGGGCGAGTGATCGCCTTCGGTGGCCGCACTCTGGGCGATGGCCAGCCGAAATATCTCAACTCCCCGGATACCCCGCTGTTTCACAAAGGCCGGGTGCTCTACGGCCTGGCCCAGGCGCGGGAGTCCGCGTCCAAGCAGGGCGAGGTCATCGTCGCCGAGGGTTATATGGACGTCATCGCCCTCGCCCAGGGTGGTTTCCCTAATGCCGTGGCGCCGCTTGGCACCGCGTTAACGGAGGATCAGATCACCGAGCTTTGGCGTCTGTCACCGGAGCCGATGGTATGTTTCGACGGTGACGCGGCGGGGCAAAAGGCGGCGGCGCGGGCGGCGGATCGTGCCTTGCCTATTCTGAAACCGGGCCATTCCCTGCGTTTTGTCTCCTTGCCGCCGGGCGAGGATCCGGATGACCTGCTAAAGCGTGGCGGCGCCAAGGCGATGCGGGATCTGCTTCAGGCCGCGACCGGCATGGCGGATTTCATCTGGGACCAAGAGTTGCGCGCCCATCCGCTGGACACGCCGGAACGTCAGGCGGATTTCATGCGCCGCGCCCGCGGCCGGGTCCGGGATATCGCGGATAAGACGGTGCAAGAGGCCTACGGCGATTCCATGGAGCGGCGTATCCGGGAGATGCGGGACGCGGGTCGAGGATCGCGGTCGGCGCCGGGACGCTTTGGCAAACCGGTATTCGAGCGACCGGCGCCCCGGGCCAGCGCCACGGCGCGCGCCCGGGTCTCAACCGTGTTGGGACACCGCCAGCAACAGAGCGTCGTGGCCGCGATCGTCACCCATCCGGACCTCATGGAAGAGTTCGGCGAGGCGTTGGGATACCTCCAGTTCGATGATCCCTTTCTTGACAAACTGCGCCAAGACATCCTAGAGAACGTCCCTTCCGATCAGGGGCTTGACGCGGCGGGCCTCAAGAACCATCTGCTTAGGCTGGGTTATAGCGAGGATTGTGACGGGCTGCTCGGACCCGCCACCCTGGGGCACGCGGCCTTCGCGCGCCCCGATGCGTCTCTGGAGCAGGCTCGCGCCGGGGTTCTCGAACTCTTGGCTCGAATGGGCAAGCACCAGTTGGAGGAACAACTCGCCGACGCGCAACACGCCGTCACGGTCGAGTTCAACGAGGCGAATTGGAATAGACTGGCATCCTTGAGGGCGGCATTGGCGGCGGTGAATTCAGGCTCATCGCTGGAAGACGCTGTTTGAGACGCCGGTCACCTGATAGGTTAAGATCGGGAACCAGGACGGAGGGGCGATAAGCATGGCGAAGCAGGCTTTGGCGACGACCGAGGAAGAGGCCCCGGAAAAAGAGGCCGCGAATGACGGCCCGCTCATGGACAACATGAACACGGCGGTCAAGGACCTTATCAAAAAGGGCAAGACGCGCGGTTACCTGACCTATGACGAGGTCAACGCGGCGCTGCCCCAGGACCAGATGTCGTCGGAGCAGATCGAGGATGTTCTCTCATCCCTGAGCGAGATGGGCGTGAACGTCGTCGAGAGCGAGGAGACCGAGGAAGCTCCCGCCGAGGAGAAGGAAAAGGAAGAGGGCGAAGCCGCGCCGGTCGGTAATGTCGCCGAGGACGATGTCGGGCGCACGGATGATCCGGTCCGCATGTATCTGCGCGAGATGGGCAGTGTCGAGCTGCTGTCCCGCGAGGGCGAGATCGCCATCGCCAAGCGTATCGAGGCCGGCCGTGAGCTGATGATCGGCGGCATTTGCGAAAGCCCGCTGACCATCAAGGCTCTGATCAAGTGGCGCGACGCGCTGAAGGAAAGCCAGGTTCTGCTGCGCGACGTCATCGATCTCGACGCGACCTATGGCGGCACGCCCGAGGCTCAGGCGGCCCAGGCCACCCAGGCCGCCAATCAGGCCGCCGCGCTTGCCGCCGTGGCCAGCCGCGCCGCCGTCGCCAACGGCACCGCGACCGCCGCCGAGGCAAAGAAGGTCGAGGAAGCCAACGCCGAGGATGACGACGAGGACGAGGCGGAAGAGAACAACCTGTCGCTCGCCGCGATGGAAGCGACGCTGATGCCGCAGGTCCTGGAGACCTTCGACGCGATCGCCGATACCTATGGCAAGCTGAAAAAGGTGCAGGACCGCCGGCTCTCGCGCATGCAGAAGGGCGAGGCGCTGACCATTCAGAGCGAGCGCCGCTATGCCAAGCTGAAGGACGAGCTGGTCGAGTTGATGGACGGTGTCCGCCTGAACAACGGCCGGATCGAGGCGCTGGTCGAACAGCTCTACAAGCTCAACAAACATCTCGTCGGCATCGACATGAACATGTTGAAGCTGGCCGAGAAGTGCAAGGTCAAGCGCAAGGACTTCATGGAGCAGCATTTCGGCAAGGAGCTGGAGCCGAATTGGTGCGAGATGGTCTCGGAGCTTCCCGGCGCGGGCTGGAAGCGCGTTGTCGAGCAACATGCCGAGGAGATCATCGATAGTCGGGGCGACATCGCCGCGATTTCCGCCGATGCCGGCCTGCCGATTGGTGAGTTCCGCCGGGTCGTGCAAACCGTCCAGAAGGGC
>JADHLJ010000088.1 GCA_016780745.1 Alphaproteobacteria bacterium
ACCACCTATTCCAAGACCGAGACGGTTCAAGCGGCGATTTTCGGCCTGGTAATCCTTGGTGACACCCTATCAACCGGCGCGGTGGTCGGCATCATGATCAGCCTGGTCGGCGTGATGGCGATCTCCCAAGCGCGCCAGGAAAGCGGCATGAAGGGTTTGCTGACCTCGCTCACGCAAAAGACCGCGCTGATCGGCATCGCGTCCGGCGCGGCCTTCGGCATTTCCGCCGTTGCCTATCGCGCCTCTTCGCTGTCCCTCGGCGGTGAAGGCTTTCTGATGCAAGCCTCCTTCACCTTGGCCTGCGTGACCATCGTCCAGGCGCTGATCATGGGTGTTTATCTGCGCGCGCGGGAGCCTGGGGAGATCACAGCCGTCCTGCGCAACTGGAAGGTCGCCGGCCTGGTGGGTTTGAGCGGGATGTTCGGCTCCGCCTGCTGGTTTACCGCGATGACGATCCAGAACGTCGCCTATGTCCGCGCCCTCGGCCAGATCGAGCTCGTGTTCACTTTCGCCGCCTCCTATTTCATCTTCAAGGAGAAGACCAATAGGATGGAGTTTCTCGGCATCCTGGCGATCATCGGCGGGATTATCGTATTGTTGCTATGGCGGTAGGGATGATCCACGCCGCCGGGACGACGTAAAAAGGGCATGGAGGGTTCACCATGCGACTGATCCGAAATGTTATTTTCCTCGCGCTCGGCCTGTTCATCGCCGCCGGCGCGCAAGCCGGGAGCGTACCAGTGTTCAGTTTCACCTCGATCGAGGGCCAGCCGCTCTCTTTGTCCGATTACCGCGGCAAGGCGGTGCTGGTGGTCAATACCGCCTCGCGCTGTGGGTTCACGCCGCAATATGCCGGGCTGCAAGGCCTGTGGGAAAAGTACCGTGACAAAGGTCTCGTGGTGCTCGGCGTGCCGTCGAACGATTTCGGCGCCCAGGAACCCGGCTCCGAAGCCGAGATCAAGAGCTTTTGCGAGGTGAATTTCGACATCGATTTTCCGATGACCACAAAAGAAGTGGTCAGCGGAGACGCCGCGCATCCGTTCTACAAATGGGCGGGAGATGAGCTTGGGACATTGTCGGTGCCTCGCTGGAACTTCCACAAAATCCTGCTGGACACCAAAGGCAAGGCCGTCGATTGGTTCGCGCCGAACACCACGCCCGACGCGGACAAGTTGATCTCCGCGATCGAAGCGGTTTTGCCCGGCTGAGACAAGCAATAGCTGCTCGCTTGAACCATCTTTCTTCTCTTCGCGTCGCTCCGGCGACCCTGCCATCGCAGCATCACTCAAAAGGGTGATGCATTGGCTCCGTGTCCCCTCGGACGCTCTCGGCGAATGCCGACAAGTCCCCATTTTCAAGGGGCGACGGAGCAAGGATGGGCCGCACCGGGATAGAAGAGAATAACACCAGGCCGGCGGCTGATGATCTCGGACTCACCCTATTGCTTGGGCAGGCCGCCGCGCTTGGTCGCCATGTCCGTGAATTTGTTCAACGCCCCGGCCATGACCTTGAACACCTTGGCCTTGTCGGTGATGCCATAGCGCTTGGCCAGCCAATCCGCGTCGGTATAGGCAAGCTTGACCGTGCCGTCCGCGTCTTTCCACGCCAGCGCTTTCAACGGCAGATCAAGGCCGATCATCGGGTTGGACTGCATCAACGGCGTGCCGAGTTTGGGATTGCCGAAGAGGATCACTTCGGCGGCCGCAAGATCCAGCCCGACCTTGGCCGCGCCCTTGGCGTGATTGACGCGCTTGAAAACAGTAATGCCCTTGCGCTCCAGCGCGATGCCGAGCCGGTCGATGGTCTTGGTAACGCCGAAATCACTGGTCTTGATGACCAGGCCATCCGCCGCCTGGGCTTGGTGCCCCGCAAACCCCGCCAATCCGAGGATAACGATCATAACGGCGCTCAAACGCCAGGGGTTTGCAAAAGGCATCAAAACTCTCCACTTCCAGGCTCGTAGGCGAAGGCGCCCAATTGACGGCGCGTTCGACGGATCTAACACCCGGCGCCTCGGCGCGCACTACAAGCCCGCGTGATCGTCTTCTGACCAGGATCTCGTCAAAAAGGTCTGTCCCCGCGAACCAGCACCCGGTAGAGCATGCGATGCTGGCTATGGTCGAAGTCAAAGCCCGCCTTGTGCATGGCCGAGCGGTTATCGATCAACAACATGTCCCCCAGCCGCCACTCATGCAGATAAGTCATCTCCGGCTTAATCGCCGTCTCCAGTAGCTCGGTTAAAAACGCCTGGGTCTCATGCGGGTCCATGCCGGTGACGGTCTCTGTCTTGTTCTGATGAAACCATATCGCCTTGGTGCCCTTGTCGGGGTGGGTGCGCACCAGCGGGTGGGTCACGAGCTTGCCGTTCAACGCCTCGCGCGCCTTGACCACGTCGGGATTGCCGGTGGCGGCCCGCGCGCTGCTGATCAAGGTGTTCTCGGTCTTCAGACCGGTGATCCGGTCGCGCATGTCCTCGGGCAAAGCCTCATAGGCCGCGCGCATGTTGACCACCGAGGTGCCGCCGCCCTGGTCCGGCAGTTCGACGGCATAAAGACAGGTGAATTTCGGCGGCAATTCCTGGTTCGTGTGATCCGTGTGCCACGACGCGTTCTTGGCGACTTTCGCGGGGCCGCCGTCGCTTGCCTTGTGCCGGTTCGAGAGCACGCTGACCATCGGCTCGCCGGGCGCCAGATACATCCGGTTCTGATCCTCCATCAGCTCACCGAACATCTCGGCCGCTCGGCGATAGTCCGAGGCCTCGAACTTCTGATCCCGGATGACCAGGGCCACATGTTCAACCGCCGCGTCATAGAGCGCGCTCCGGTCCGCCTCGCTTACCGGTTCTCGCAGGTCAATTCCGGTCACCTCGGCGCCGATCTGTTCCTTGAGCTTCGTGATCCGCATGACGTTATCCTCCAGGGAAAAACCGCTAGGCAACCTGCCGCGCCACCGTGGGCCCTTCGCCGGCCAACGTGGTTCGCCGCATGTCCCGGCGCTCGCGCTCGGGGAAAGCCCGAGCTCGGTGCATGGTTTGCCGATTATCCCAGATTACGAGGTCACCAACTTGCCATTTATGGACATGCACAAAACGCTCATGGGTTGCGTGCTCGGTCAGGTCCCGAAGCAACAGTCGCGCCTCGGGAACCGGCATGCCGAGGATCTTGCCCGCGTGGGAGGACAGATACAGCGATTTGCGGTTGGTTGTCGGATGGCGACGCACAAGACGCTGGCGGACCGGGGCAAAGCGATGGCGTTCTTCGTCGGTAAAATCAAAGAACCCGACCTGCTCGCGCGAATACATCTGAGAGTGCTCGCACACCAGATCCTCGATCGAGGCCTTCATCTCATCGTCCAGCGCGTCATAGGCCGCTGGCATATACGCGAACTCCGTATTCCCTCCCGAGGAGGTCACGGAAAGCGCGTGCAACAGCGAGTATTTCGCCGGCACCACCTTGAACGAACTGTCGGAATGCCAAAGCCGGTTGCCGATCGCGAACAACCGGCGCCGATCGTCACGGGCATAGGGTTTGTCGTCCTTCCCCAAATTCGATACATCCGCGAAGGTCGGCGGCAGTCGCACCTCTTCGGGGGCCCGCAAACTGGTTCCAATCGAGTGTTCGATCTCGCCCAGGGAAAGCGTGAAGGCCATATGCTCTTCCTGGCTCAGTGGCGCGCCATGGAAAACCAACACCGCGAATTTATCCATTCCATCATGGATGGCTTGGGCGTCCTCGGGCGAAAGCGGCTCGCGAAGGTCAATCCCATCAACCTCTCCCGCGAAGCACGGGCCAATCTGGCGAATATTAATCGGCATAAGCGTCTCCCCCATGCGGGCATTTCGGTGGGCATTAGATGGCGAGCAAGCGCCAAGCCCAGCCTTCACCATGCGCAAGCTTACGCCCGGATCGACGATGCTTCGAGTAGCCGATGGTCGATATCGCCCTCTTGTTGGTCAGCGCCCGGATCGGCGGGCTTCCGGACTTGGGGGAAAAAGCGGGGGGTGTTATGTACTTCCGCCACTCGGCATCCCGCATCCACTCAAACGGCTACGCCATGACCGCCACGATCTATCTCATTCGCCATGGCGAAACCACGTGGAACCGGATCGGCCGGTTACAAGGACAAGCGGACTCGCCGCTGACGCATCGCGGCACCAAACAGGCCGAGGCCGTCGGACATGCCTTACGCGCGGAACTCGCCGGGCAAACATTCCAATTCTGGGCAAGCCCGATCACGCGAACCCGGCAAACCGCGGCGATCATTAGCGATGTCATCGAGCATGATTATGAAACCATCACCTTCGATGATCGATTGAAGGAGATCACCCTCGGCGATCGTGACGGCTATGCCGGTTGGCGAGAGTTGGCCCGCGACTTTCCCGAGGAGGCCGAGATACGACGCAAGGATCCGTGGAATTTTCGCCACCCCAATGGTGAAAGCAGCCAGATGGTCCAAGACCGCGTGCGTCCGTTACTCGATGAATGGAAAGCCGCGGGAGGGATCCATGTCGCTGTCTCCCATGGCGTCGCGATCAAGATCCTGCGCGGCCTGCAACTGAACCTGACGGAAGCCGAAACCTTCGCGCTTGATCGGCCCCAGGAAGCATTTCACCGGCTCGTCGCCGACCGTATCGACACCATCGAGGTATCCATGCCATGAGCGCCAACGGCCCGCTTTATCTTCTTCGTCACGGCGAGACCATTTGGAACCGAGCCAAGCGTCTGCAGGGTCAGCGCGACACGCCGCTTACCCTCAACGGCGCGCGTCAGGCCGAAGCCATGGGCAAGGCTCTGGCCCGGGAGTTGAACGGGGCGGCACCGGCGATGTTTTTCGCGAGCCCGCTCGGCCGGACCAAGCAGACCGCGGCAATCGTCGCGGATATGATCGAGCATGATCCGGAGACCATCATCCATGACGATCGCCTGATGGAAGTGACTTTCGGTATCTGGGACGGCCTCAACATCGAGGAACTCCGCGCCGATCACAACGAAGCTTGGCAAAGCCGGCTCGAGGACCGCTGGCGTTTCGTCCCGCCGAGTGGCGAGAGCTATCAGATGGTCGGAAAAAGGGTCGGCGATTTCATCGACAATCTCCCATCGACCAGCCCGATCGTCGTCGTTGCCCATGGTGCCCACAACCGGGTCTTTCGCGGCTTGTGGCGCGGTTTGGAGCCCGAGGTCTTTCTTGGTTTGGACGAGCCGCAAGACGGCTTCTACCGCCTTGATCCCGGCGGTGAGGAAATCTTCATTCAAGCGTGAGGCACCAACATCTGCTGTCCGGTCACGCGACGTAATCAAGTGATGGCTGATCGACTTAAGGCTCATCGTATCCCTGGGCTTGACCCAGGGCCCATGCCGCCACCGCCCCTCCATGAACGCTGGCCATGAATGCTGGCCATGAACCCTGGCCATGAACCCTGGCCATGAACGCTGGTTTCGATCTCCCGACGGACTTTGCGCCAGAGGCATGGGCCCTGGATCAAGTCCAGGGATTCGGTATCTAGGGAACGGGCTTTCGTCGGCAGATCCACATCGGTGCGCCACCCTTTCGATGGCTCGCGCTTTCGCCGACCGCCGCTATCCCATGACCCGCCGTACCGTGGTCACGGACAATCCAAGCCCCCCCATGCGATCGAGAAACCCATCCAAGGGCTCCTCGGCGACGGCCATGTGATGGGCGTTTGCGTGGATGACGCTATTCGCCCCCGCGACCATCACTACATGGCCTTTCAAGTATAGGAGATCGCCCGGGAGCGCCGCGTCGACGCCGCCATCAACCACGGCGCCGATCGATCTTTCCTGCTGGTCGGAATCCCGGGGAGCCGAGCGACCGGCCCGCAGAAGCGCGAATTGCACCAGGGCGGAGCAATCCATCCCCAGGCTCGACCGCCCTCCCCAGAGATAGGGCGTGTGCATGAAGCTTCGCGCGGTCTCGACGATATCCGCCTCGGTCTCGCCGATCGCCGCCAGATGCCGGCGCGGGACCCAGCCACCGGCATCGACATGGCAATAGCCGTCCGCCTCGTCGTCGACCTGGACCCGGCTCGCCATGTGCAATAACGCTACTGGTCGCGTCTTCAGATCCGGTTTCTCGAAGGCATGGGTGCGCGGCACCCGGATCTCATGGGTCGGCGCGCCGTCATCCGGCGACAGGGCCGCCTCCAGGGCGTAGCCGACATAGCCATCGGTCTGGCCTTGGCCCCAGACCCACTCGCCGTCACGGTCATAGACCATGAAGCGTTCGCCGAAGAGCAGTTCGGAATCTCGACCACTGCCCGCGTCGGGCTTGCGGTGGAGTGGCAGAACACCCGCCGAGACCTTGACCATCTCACCGTCGGCGAAACGCGCGGCATCCACCTTGCCTTCAAGATAAGAAGCCGCGAGATCAGCGCGAAACGGATGCTCGCGGGGATCAAGCGGCGGCTCGATCAAGACTTCAGTTCCTTGATCGCGTCGTCGAGCCCGCCAATGGTCAGCGGGAACATGTTGCCGTCGAGCAGTTCCTCGACCATTTCGATCGAGCGCGTGTAGCGCCAGTATTTTTCCTGGGTCGGGTTGAGCCAGACACAGCGCGCGAAATGGCTCTCAAAGCGCTTAATCCAGACCGCGCCGGGCTCCGGGTTCATATGCTCCACGCTGCCGCCCGCGACGGTGATCTCGTAGGGGCTCATGGAGGCATCGCCCACGAAAATGCATTTGTAGTTCGCGCCGTAGGTGTTCAGCACCTCCCAGGTCGGGATCTTCTCGATATGGCGGCGCCGATTATCCTTCCAAAGCCCTTCATAGGGGCAGTTATGGAAGTAGAAATACTCAAGATGCTTGAACTCGCTGCGCGCCGCCGAGAACAGCTCCTCGGTCAGTTTCACATACGGGTCCATCGAGCCGCCGACATCGAAGAACAAGAGCACGTTCACCGCGTTGCGCCGCTCCGGCACCATCTTCAGATCCAGATAGCCGCCATTGCGCGCCGTCGAGGTAATGGTGTCCGGCAAGTCAAGCTGATCGGCAACGCCCTCGCGGGCAAAGCGGCGGAGCTTGCGAAGCGCGACCTTGATGTTTCGGGTGCCGATCTCGACCGTGTCGTCGAGATTCTTGTACTCGCGCTTGTCCCAGACCTTCACGGCGCGGCGGTTGCGGCCTTCCTGTTGGCCGATGCGCACGCCCTCGGGGTTGTAGCCATCGGCCCCGAAGGGCGACTTGCCCCCGGTTCCGATCCATTTGTTGCCGCCCTGGTGCCGGCCTTTTTGCTCCTCCAGACGCTTCTTGAGCGTCTCCATCAGCTCTTCCCAGCCGCCCATGGCTTCGATCTGGGCTTTTTCCTCATCGGTGAGATGCAGCTCGGCCATCGAGCGTAGCCACTCCTCGGGGATGTCCTTGCCGAATAATTCATCCAGCAATTCCAGCCCTTTGAAGACCTGGCCAAAGACCTGGTCGAACCGATCGATATGGCGCTCGTCCTTGACCAGGGTGGCCCGCGAGAGGAAATAGAAGTTATCGATGGAATAGTCTGGAACACCCTTCTTCACCGCTTCAAGCAGCGTCAGATATTCCTTCAACGAGACCGGAATCTCGGCCTTCTTGAGCGAGTAGAAGAACGTCGTGAACATGATCCGGTCCTACCTTCCACTTGGCATCGCGGCGCCCGTCCGCGCGATGCCCGCTATTTTCCAGCCCCACGTATCGCGTCCCGCAATATCGCCAGCTTCGACGCCAAGTCCATGCCGCCCTCGTCGGTGCAATCCCGGCCCTTGGGTTCCGCGTCGGCCCGGCCCTTGGTCATCGCGGCTTGCACGATCGCGAAATCAGCCGCGTCTCCGCCAATGCTTTCCAGCATGATCCGCACTTGATCTGTGAAATAGTCGATCTCGGCGTCATTGCCGCCACAGGGCCCGATGGTCGCGACGATATAGCCGGCATGGACGCCGAAGGCCTCGAGTTGGCTCTTGGCCTTCTCCGAGAACTCCCCCGCCACCGCCGGCGCCGATGCCATCAACAATCCCGCGACCAAGAGCACCGCGAGACGCCCAAGGCCGAAGAAACGCCGCGTGCGAGTGCGAGACACCGACATCGCGCCGCTAGCTCCTGCTCTCCCGACGCGCCAGGAAGGCAAGCCGTTCGAAAAGATGAACATCCTGCTCGTTCTTCAGCAACGCGCCGTAGAGCGGCGGGATGATGTCCTTCTTGTCCTTCAGCTTCAACGCCTCGGGCGGGATATCCTCGACGACCAGCAGCTTGATCCAATCCAGCAGTTCGGATGTCGACGGCTTTTTCTTCAGGCCCGGCACTTCCCGCACCTCGAAGAACGCCGAGAGCGCCTCGTGCAGAAGGTCCTTTTTCAGGTCCGGATGATGGACATGGACAATCCGTTCCATGGTCTCCGCGTCCGGGAAACGGATGTAGTGGAAGAAACAGCGGCGCAGGAACGCGTCCGGCAGCTCTTTTTCGTTGTTCGAGGTGATGATGACGATCGGGCGTCGGGTTGCCTTGACCCGCTCCTTGGTCTCGTAGACGAAGAACTCCATCCGGTCGAGTTCGAGCAGCAAATCGTTCGGAAACTCGATATCCGCCTTGTCGATCTCGTCGATCAGCAGCACGACCTGTTCTTCCGCGGTAAACGCGTCCCAGAGCTTGCCGCGCTGGATGTAGTTCGAGATGTCGTGCACCCGCTCGTCGCCAAGCTGGCTGTCGCGCAGCCGCGAGACCGCGTCATACTCGTACAGGCCTTGCTGGGCCTTGGTGGTGGACTTGATATGCCACTCGATCAGGGGCATGCCGAGCGCCGCGGCGACTTCATGGGCCAAGACAGTCTTGCCGGTTCCCGGCTCGCCCTTCACCAAAAGCGGGCGTTCCAGGGTGACAGCGGCATTGACCGCGACCATCAGATCCTCGGTGGCGATATAGGAATCGGTGCCACCGAACCGTTTTTGCTCACTCATCGGAACTCCCTTGATTATCCGATCGCCGCCGCGCGTTTTAACCAACCCGACAGCCAATAAGGTTCATATCGCAAACAGATCCATACCATGAACGCTTGCGCGCCCTCGGTTCAAGCTCTCCCGCTTCCAGCCGCCGCAAGCGCCGCCTCAACCGCCGCTAGGGCCTCCGGCGCGCCGGCGCCGTTCGGTCCGCCCGCCTGTGCCATGTCCGGACGACCACCGCCGCCTTTTCCGCCAAGCAGCGGAGAGCCGGCGCGCACGAGATCCACCGCGCTGACGCGATCCGTCAGATCATCGGTCACGCCCACGACAAGCGATGCCTTGCCCTCGTCACTGGCGGCGATGGCCACCACGCCCGAGCCAATTTCGCCCTTAAGGCTATCAACCATGCTTTTAAGTTCGCGCGCCGGAACCCCCTCAAGCGTTCGGCCGGCGAACTTAAACCCGCCGACCTCGCTGGCCCCGGATGCCGTCGCGGCGCCGGCGCCGCTCGCCAATTTGCGGTGAAGATCGCGGACCTCTTGCTCAAGGCGGCGGCGTTCCTCGACCAGAGCGGTGACCCGATCCGGAAGTTGATCAAGCGAGGTTTTCAGCGGCGCGGCGGCCTGCTCCAGAAGCGCGTCTCGGGTGTCGAAATAATCCAGCGCTCCGACACCGGTAACCGCCTCGATCCGGCGCACGCCGGACGCGACCGCCGCCTCGGACAGGACCCGGAAGACCGCGATATCGCCGGTGCGCGAGACATGGGTGCCGCCGCAAAGCTCCACCGAATAGGTCGCCTTGTCGCCGGCATCCTCGACGCCGCCCATGGTGACGACACGCACTTCCTCGCCGTATTTCTCGCCAAACAACGCCATGGCCCCGGCCTCGATCGCCGAATCCGGGTCCATCAGGGTGGTGGCGACCTCGGAATTGCCGCGGATGCGGGCGTTTACCTCAAGCTCGACGGTCTTCAGGGTTTCGCGGTCCATGGCACGGGGATGGCTGAAGTCGAAGCGGAGACGATCGGCCGCGACCTGAGAGCCTTTCTGGGTAACATGATCTCCCAGATGTCGGCGCAACGCTTCGTGCAACAAATGGGTGGCGGAGTGATTGGCGCGCAGTTTGGAGCGGCGCTCGCCGTCCACCTTGAGCTCCACCGCGTCGCCGACGGCCAAACGACCGTCCCGCATCTCGCCGCGATGCACCACGAGATCGCCGACGCGCTTTTGGGTGTCGGTAACCTCGATGCGCGCGCCATCAGCCGAAACAATAAATCCGGCATCGCCCATCTGGCCGCCGGATTCGCCGTAGAACGGTGTCTGGTTGACCACGATCGACACCTCGCCTTGGCTGACCGCTTCGACTTCGGCGCCGTCAACGACCAGGGCCAGGACCTGACCCTCCGCGGTCTCGGTTGAATAACCGAAAAACTCGCTGGCCCCGACGCGTTGGCGAAGGTCATACCAGAGCGCGTCGGTTGCCGCCTCGCCGGAACCCGACCACGCGGCCCGGGCCGCGGCGCGCTGGGCCTCCATGGCGGAATCGAAACCGGCCTGCTCGACCCGCCTGCCCTGACCGCGCAGGATGTCCTGGGTAAGGTCCAGCGGGAAGCCGTAGGTATCATAGAGCTTAAACGCGACCTCGCCCGGCAGATCAGCGCCCTCGGACAGCGTGGCTATCGCGTCCTCGAGCTGGCGCAGACCCCGTCCCAAGGTTTCCTTGAACCGGCTTTCCTCGAGCTTGAGTGTCTCGGTGATCAGGCTCTCGGCCCGTTGTAACTCCGTGAAGGCCCCGCCCATCTGCTTGACCAGCGCCGGCACCAGCCGCCACATCAACGGATCCTTGCAGCCGATGATATGGGCGTGCCGCATGGCCCGGCGCATGATCCGGCGCAGCACATAACCCCGCCCCTCGTTCGACGGCAGAACCCCGTCGGCGATCAGGAACGAGGACGCGCGCAGGTGATCGGCGATCACCCGGTGGGAGACCTTGTGCGCACCGTCGGGATCAACGCTGGAGGCCTCGGCGGAGGCCTCGATTAGAGAGCGCATCAGATCGATGTCGTAATTGTCATGGTGGCCCTGCATGACGGCGGAAATCCGCTCGAGCCCCATGCCCGTGTCGATGGACGGGCGCGGCAGGTTGACCCGTTCCTCCGGCGTCACCTGCTCGTACTGCATGAAAACCAGGTTCCAGATCTCGATAAACCGGTCGCCATCCTCGTCCGGGGTGCCGGGAGGGCCGCCGGGAATATGATCGCCATGATCGTAGAAGATCTCGGAGCACGGCCCGCAAGGACCGGTGTCACCCATCGCCCAAAAATTGTCCGAGGTCGGGATCCGGATAATCCGGTCGTCCCCGAGGCCCGCGACCTTTTTCCAAAGCGCCGCCGCCTCGTCGTCCTCTGCATAGACCGTGACCAGCAGGCGCTCCTTGGCCAGCCCGTAGTCGCGGGTTACCAGGTTCCAGGCATGCTCGATCGCGACTTCCTTGAAATAGTCACCGAAGGAGAAATTGCCGAGCATTTCGAAGAAGGTGTGATGCCGCGCGGTATAGCCGACATTCTCCAGGTCATTGTGTTTGCCGCCGGCGCGAACGCATTTCTGCGAGGTCGTGGCCCGCGCGTAGTCGCGCTTTTCCGCGCCGGTAAAGACATTCTTGAACTGGACCATGCCGGCATTGGTGAACAGCAACGTCGGGTCGTTGCGCGGTACCAGCGGGCTGGATGCAACGATCTCGTGCCCCTCTTTCGCGAAGAAGTCGAGAAACGCGGTCCGGATATCATTGACGGTCTGCATTATTCTGCCATCCCCTAGCCAAGCGGACAGCACCACGCGTGCGCGCCTCGGCGGAGACGGTTTTTACTGGTTAGCCGCGCGCAAGTCCAGACGAGCCACCGGTTACCCCGGTGGCATCGTCCACTTGTTGGAATCTCGGGAAATCTTGCCCACCTCCGCCCGGAAGACGGGACGGCGGTCTCAAACCGGTTGAAGGCCCTCGCCCGTGTCATCCTGTTCCGGTGCCGCGTCCGGACCAGCCAACATGGCGTCGGCGACCAGACCGGCGTTCTTACGGATCGCGGCTTCGATCGCGTCGGCCATTTCCGTATGTTCGCGCAGGAAGGTCTTGGCGTTCTCGCGGCCCTGGCCGATGCGCTCGCCATTATAGCTGAACCAGGAACCGGATTTCTCCACGATCCCGGCATTGACGCCGAGATCCAGCAACTCGCCGGTCTTGGAGACGCCCTCGCCATACATGATGTCGAACTCGACCACCCGGAAGGGCGGCGCCATCTTGTTTTTAACCACTTTCACCCGGGTCTGATTGCCGACCACCTCGTCACGATCCTTGATCGCGCCGATACGACGGATATCCAGACGCACCGAGGCGTAGAACTTAAGCGCGTTGCCGCCACTGGTCGTCTCCGGGCTGCCGAACATCACGCCGATCTTAAGGCGGATCTGGTTGATGAAGATCACCAGGCAGTTGGATTTGGAAATCGACGAGGTCAGCTTGCGCAAGGCCTGGCTCATCAGCCGGGCCTGGAGGCCGACATGGCTATCGCCCATCTCGCCCTCAAGCTCGGCCCGGGGCACCAGGGCGGCGACCGAATCGACCACCAAAACATCAATGGCGCCGGAACGCACCAAGGTATCGGCGATCTCCAGGGCCTGCTCGCCCGCGTCGGGTTGAGAGATCAGCATCTCGTCGATATCGACGCCCAGCTTGCGCGCATAGCCGGGATCAAGCGCGTGCTCGGCGTCGACGAAGGCGCAAATCCCGCCTTTTTTCTGAGCCTCCGCGATGACATGCAACGCCAGGGTCGTCTTGCCCGAGCTTTCCGGACCGTAGATCTCCACGACCCGCCCCTTGGGCAGCCCGCCAATCCCAAGACCGATATCCAGCCCCAGCGAGCCCGTGGAAATCGCCTCGATATCAATCGCGCTCTGGCGTTGACCGAGCTTCATCACGGAGCCCTTGCCGAAGGCCTTGTCAATCTGGCCGAGCGCCGCTTCTAGTGCCTTGGACTTATCCATGGGATCACGATCCACAACTCTAAGGGATGTTACCGACATTCTCAGCCTCCATATCTCACACGCGCCGGGTGGTATCAACGCGCTTGGGAGCGCGCGCCGGGGACGATTCCCCGTTTGATCCGACCGTATTCGAGGCGTACCGGGCGCCGGGCCCGTATCCGCCCTCGATCATTCTGGAGATGAATGTACCATGTTTGTTCACATCGACAAGCAGTATTTTCCCCTTTTGTTCTCGCCGACATAAGGGATTCGCCGCGTGCGATTCGCAAGGTATTGAAGGACACCCTAGATCCTGTGAACAACCATTCGGGAAATCCAAGGTTTTGTGGATCAAACCACCCCCCTGTTCCGCGATTAGCCGTTCAGCACGTCCCGGACCTTCGCCGCCAGCTGTTTCAGGCTGAAGGGCTTGGCCAGAAAATCAACC
>JADHLJ010000089.1 GCA_016780745.1 Alphaproteobacteria bacterium
AAGCAGCACATCTCCCAGACCTTGAAAAACACCCGCGCGGTGGTGTCGGCGATGCCGAAACGCACATTGCCGCCGATATTGTAGACCGCGACCTCGATCGGCCCGATCTCCTCCTCGACCTTCTCGATGAAGGGTACCATCTGTTCCTCGCGCCGGGCATCGACGCCGAAGGGATGCGCGATGCCGCCCGCCGCTCGGATTTCCTCGGCCAGGGGTTCGAGCTTTTCGGCGGTACGCCGGGTCATCACCGCCTCATAGCCCTCCCGCGCGAAACGCTTGGCGATCGCGCCGCCGGTGGCATCACCGGCGCCAATGACCAAAACCACGCCCTTGCTCATGACAGGCCGCCTTCTCTTGCAGGTAGTGCCGTTGCTGGGACTTTAGCTCTCGTCGAATACCGCGACGATGCGGGTTTCGATGCTGCGCCGGGGCGGGGCATCGTCGCCGACAAGCGGATTATCGAAAGAGGTATGCGGGCAGTAGACAACCCGGTCCGGGCGTTGATCCATCTGCTTGAGGACGATGACCTCCTCGGTGGACATCTCCGGGAAATAGCACCAGCGATGCTCCGGGCTGTAGACCGGGGCGGCGACCAGGCTGTCGCGATTGCGGCCCGTGTAATAGTAGTCGATCACATCCTCGCGGGGCAGCGTGCCGGCGTCGATAAAGGCCAGCGGATTGTTGATCGCCGGATTGTCGAAGGGCTGCCAGGTGTTGAACCAGGCATATTTCCAGCCCTTTTGCGGCTCGACGCCATGGTCGCGCAGCACGCCCTCGGACATCTCCTCGATCCGCCGGACATTGTAGTCACAATGCACGAAGCGGGCGTATCCGTCGTTGAAATCGACAGGTGTCTCGGTGCGCACAAGATGGCTGTAATGATAAGCCGCCTTGGCGCCGGTCAGCCGACAGACCAGATCGCGCATCTCGGGCAGGTAGTCGCGCTTGATCACTTCGTCGTCGCGAAAATCCGTACAGGCCGTCTTGTTGGTCGAGAGCGTGAAGCCGGTCTTGTCGAGACCGATCTCGCCCGCCGCGATCCGGGGCCGGGCATCGTGAACCTCGACCGGCTGATAGGCGGTGTTGGCGCGCCGGGATTCCTTGGAGCCGATGCGCGGGCTTTCGGGATTATCGCGCCACTCGGCGTTGATGTAGCGGACCTTGGCCGGAACGGTGGCTACGGCGGGCATGGCGGCTCTCCAAAACCAAAAACGATCCGCGAATTATGCGGGGGCTTGCCGATAGGGGCAAGTTTCGTGCTGACCGCCGCCGCCCGGCATCATGGACAAGCTCCGCCCTTGCCAAGCCCGGCCACGCCGCTAGAGTCGGTCTCCACCCGCCACCCGGACCGCCCGAATTGGACATCGCCCCATGGCCGAGACCGACAGCGCCGCGAAGAACAGCCGTTCCCATTTCTATCTCGTCGACGGCTCCGGCTTCATCTTCCGAGCCTTCCACGCGCTGCCACCGATGAGCCGGCCCGACGGGACCCCGACCAACGCGGTGTTCGGCTTCACGAACATGCTGATCAAGCTGATCGAGGATCTGCACGCCGATCATTGCGCGGTGATCTTCGATACCTCGCGCAAGACTTTCCGCAGCGAGATCTATGATCAATACAAGGCCCAGCGCCCCCCGGCGCCCGAGGAACTGATCCCCCAATTCGATTTGATTCGCCAGGCGGTGAAGGCCTTCAACGTCGCTCAGGTCGAGATGGACGGGTTCGAGGCCGACGATCTGATCGCCACCTATGCCAAGCTCGCCCGCGAGGCCGGCGCCGAGGTGACCATCGTCTCCTCGGACAAGGATCTGATGCAGTTGGTCGGCCCCGACGTGACCATGTACGACCCGATGAAAAACCGCGAGATCGGCGCCGCCGAGGTCATGGAGAAATTCGGTGTCGCGCCCGACAAGGTGATCGAGGTTCAGGCGCTGGCCGGCGATTCGGTGGATAACGTGCCCGGCGTGCCCGGCATCGGTGTGAAGACGGCGGCGCAATTGATCACGGAATACGGCGATCTCGACAGCCTGCTGGAGCGCGCCGGCGAGATCAAACAGCCCAAGCGCCGCGAGAACCTGATCGAGCATGCCGAGATGGCCCGGATCAGCCGCGAGCTGGTCACGCTCAAGACCGATGTCGATGTACCGACGCCCCTGGAGGCGTTGGCGGTGCGCGACCCGGACCCGGCGACGGTGCTGGAATTCCTGAAGGAACAGGGGTTCCGCCGCCTGATCGCGCGCTATGAGGCGGAACTGTCGGATGCCGGCCACGACGTGCCCTCCGAAACCGCGACGGAAGAGCCGGCCGGCGAGGCGACCTACGAGCTGGTCCAGGACATCGGGGCGCTGGAACGCTGGGTCGCCGAGGCCGAGAAGCTGGGCCTCGTCGCCTTCGATACCGAGACCAGTTCCCTGGACGCCACCCAGGCCGTGGTCGTTGGCCTCTCGCTGGCGACGGCGCCGGGCAAGGCCTGCTATGTGCCGCTGCGGCACGGCGCCAACAGCCAGGGCAGCCTGCTGTCCGAGACCGCGCCCGCGCCGAAGCAGATCCCCTTCGACGACGCCATGGGGCTGCTCAAACCGCTCTTGGAGAACCCCGGGGTTCTGAAGATCGGCCACAATATCAAATATGACGCGCTGGTGATGATCCAGCCGGGAAATGGCGGCGTCGCGGTCGCCCCGGTCGACGACACCATGTGCCTGTCCTACGTGATGGAGGGCGGCCTGCACGGTCACGGGCTGGATGAGCTCTCGCGCCTGCATTTCGATCATGTGAACATCAAATACGAAGAGGTCTGCGGCAAGGGCAAGGCCCAGATCCCCTTCGCCGAGGTGCCGCTGGACAAGGCCCTGGATTATGCCGCCGAGGACGCGGACATGACCCTGCGCCTGCATCGCCGCCTGAAGCCGGAGCTGCCCAAGGTCGGCATGGCGACGGTCTACGAGACCCTGGAGCGGCCGCTGATACCGGTGCTCTCGATGATGGAAAACAACGGGATCAAGGTGGACCCGGCGATCCTGCGCGACATGTCCGCCGATTTCGCCCGCCGCCTGGAAGAACAAGCGATCGAGATTCACAAGCTCGCGGGATCGGAATTCAATATCGGCTCTCCCAAACAGCTGGGCGAGATCCTGTTCGAACAGATGGGCTTGCCCGGCGGCAAGAAGACCAAGACCGGCGCCTTCGCCACCGGCGCCGATGTACTGGAGGATCTGGCGGCCAATGGCCATGACCTGCCGGCAAGGGTGCTCGACTGGCGGCAGATGTCGAAGCTGAAATCCACCTATACGGACGCGCTGGTCGAGGATATCAACCCCGCGACCGGGCGCATCCACACCTCCTATTCAATGACCGGCGCCAATACCGGGCGGCTCTCCTCCAACGATCCCAACCTGCAGAACATCCCGGTCCGCACCGAGGAGGGGCGCAAGATCCGCACCGCCTTCATCGCCGAGCCGGGCCATACCCTGCTCAGTGTCGATTACTCGCAGATCGAGCTGCGTCTGGTCGCCCATATCGCCAATATCGACAGCCTGAAACGCGCCTTCCACGAGGGCATCGACATCCACGCGCAAACCGCGTCGGAGGTCTTCGACGTGCCGATCGAGGGGATGGACCCGATGGTTCGGCGCAACGCCAAGGCGATCAATTTCGGCATCATCTACGGCATGTCGAGCTTCGGCCTCTCGCGCACCCTGCGGATTCCAGTCAGCGAGGCCAAGGCCTATATTGACGCCTATTTCGAGCGCTATCCCGAGATCCGGACCTATATGGAGGTGGCCAAGACCCAGGCCCGCGAGACCGGTTATGTCGAGACGCTGTTCGGGCGCAAGGTGCATCTCGGCGGGATCAAGGACAACAACCCGGCCCGCCGTTCCTTCTCCGAGCGCGCCGCGATCAACGCGCCGATCCAGGGCAGCGCCGCCGATGTGATCAAGCGCGCCATGGTCCGGGTGCCCAAGGCGCTGGACGCCGCCGGCCTCGGCGCCCGGATGCTATTGACCGTGCATGATGAATTGCTGTTCGAGGTCCCCGACGCCGAGATGGAATCGACCAAGGCCCTGGTCCGCGAGGTCATGGAAGGCGCCGCTCACCCGGCGGTCGACATCTCGGTCCCGCTCATCGCCGATGCCGGCGAGGGCGCCAGCTGGGCGGCGGCGCATTAGGGGGGCTACAGCTTGAAAAAAAGTCTCCGTCATCCCAGCGCAAGCTGGGACCGAAGCCTGAAGCTGGTCCGCGTGACGGGTGGCGCAAACAAACGGCCTGGCCGTTGAAGCGATCCGCTGACCTTCGCGGGGATACGAAAGTGGCGTCGGTCCCAGCCTTCGCTGGGATGACGGGTTTTGTTTATGAGCGTTGGACCGTCCGACGGTGGTTCATTTGATATTGCCACGAGCCTGACCGTTTCTCCGCCGCGGCCCGAAAAAACCACTCTCCACTGTCCATATCCCCAGTATGAAGCCCTGTGTTTGCATACTCGCGAGCCGGCGCAACGGAAGCCTCTATATCGGGGTGACAACCGATATTCGCCGCCGCCTCTTTGATCATCGCTCGGGAAAGGTGCCGCATACGCGTAAATACCGTATTCGGCGCCTTGTTTACCTGGAGGACCACCCTCGCGTTGAGGACGCGATCATCCGGGAAAAGCGGATGAAGGCGTGGAAACGCGCGTGGAAAATCCAGTTGATCGAAAAAGCCAACCCCGACTGGAACGACCTCGCCCGGCAGCTCTGGTGGCGAGATTAATGTGGGAATCACACGCTTCTTCTTCCCGTCATCCCAGCGCAAGCTGGGACCGAAGCCCGAAGCTCGTCCGCGTGACGCGTGGCGCAAACGAACGGCCCATCAACGCCCCTACTCCGGCAACCCCGCTTTTCGCAGCGCGTCGGTGATCAGGGTTCCCGCTCTTTCGTTTACGACCGGGTTGCGGTCGAGAAACACCTCGACATCGCGGATCGTCTTGAAGCCGGACCGCGCCCGCATGTCCGCCACCACGGCGTTGGCTTCCCGCGGGCGGTCGAGTAACGTGAGACTGGCGACCAGGAACGCGAAGTTCGGTGGTCTCGGGTTTACGTTGTTGATGCTCCGTTGGCCCCATGCGGCGGCTTCCTCATAGCGCTCCAGGAGGAACAGCATTGCCGCGCCAAAGCCCAGGTAGCCGGGCAGGAAAATGTCCCTCGGGCCGAGCCTCACCGCCTGTTCGATATGGGGGAACGCCTCCTCCGGACGACCGGCCCTGCCCAAGACGAAGCCGAGGGAATGGTGTGTCATGGATGAGCTTGGATTGAGGCGAACCCCTTCCTCGGCGCGGCTGATCGCGATCTCATGACGGCCGAGATGGCTGTTCACTCGCGCGTCGGCGAGATGACAAATCGGGTCATGAGGATCCAGGGCGACAGAGTGCCGGGACTTTTCCACCGCCAGATCAATCGTCCGCTCGTCGGCGTTGACGAAATAGGCGTAAAGCCGAACCCGCGCATCCGCCGCCATGGCGAAGCCGGGCGCGAAATTGGGGTCGAGTTCGTTCACCCGATCAAACAATTGGATCGCGGCTTCCATGCTTTCCTTGGTGGTCGCGTGATACTCGATGAGGCCCCGCTGATAGAGGCTCCAGGCATCCAGGCTGTCGGGCGGTTTGCGCTCCGCCCGGCCGCGCTCGGATTTGTCGATCTCGGGCGCGATTGCCGTCACGATCGCGTCGGTGACGTCATCTTGGACCTTGAAGATGTCCGTCAACTCGGCGTCGAAACGTTCGCTCCAGAGATGGCCTCCGGCCTCGGCGTCGATCAGCTGACCGGTTACCCGAATTCGGTTGCCGCCCCGGCGCACGCTACCCTCGAGAACGTAGCGAACCCCGAGTTCGCGGGCGATCGTCTTGGGGTCAGGGGAGCGGCCCTTGTAGGAGATCGTGGAGTTGCGGGGGATGACGAAGAGCGAGCGAAATCGCGAAAGGCCGGTGATGATGTCCTCGGTCATTCCGTCGGCGAAAAACTCCTGCTCGGCCTCGCCGGACATGTTCTCGAAGGGAAGGACCGCGATGGAGGGTTTGTCGGTCGGCGTCGCCGGGGCCGCGACCGCGGCGATGGTTTGCCCTCCGATCGGCGTCCAGGTCCAGATCCGCACCGGCTCGGCGATATTCTTGAGGGATCTTTCGCCGCCGTCCTGGAACGGAAGGTCGAGCTTTCCGCGAAGCTGGCGGTATACATCGTCGGAGATCGCTACGCCGCCGGTTGAAGCGACTTCCTGAAGCCGGGCGGCGATGTTCACGCCGTCGCCGAACAGGTCGCCGTCATCGACCACCACGTCGCCGAGATTGACGCCGACGCGTAGCGCCATGCGCCGTTCCTCGGGGAGGTGCGCCGAGCGTTCGGGCAAGGCTTCCTGGATCTCCACCGCCGCCACGACCGCGTCGACGGCGCTGGCGAACTCCGCGAGAACGCCGTCGCCCATGAGCTTCACGATCCGTCCGCGGTGACGGGCCATCGTCGGCTCGACCACATCCGTCAATAGCGCGCGAAGCAGGGCCAATGTCCCGGCCTCGTCGGCGCCGATGAGGCGTGAATAGCCGACAACGTCGGCGGCAAGGATCGCCGCGAGTTTGCGTTCCAAGAGCAATCCTCCCGAAGGCTAGCTTTGCGTATTCAGTCCGACGCCACCGGATCCACATCCAGGCGCGCGACCACGCCTTCCAGCTCCTTCGACGCGGCGGGGTAGTACTTCATCACCAGCGGATCATGGCCCGGGATGATGTGGTCCTCGGAATCCGCCAGCATCTCCATCGTCGTGTAGCCGTTCATCATGTCGCCGAGGTTGTAGACGATGACGAAGGGGTCGCGCAGGCGGATATTGTCGTAGAAATGCGCGCAATCCGAGGCGACCACCACCCAGCCGCGCTGGGTCCAGACCCGCACGCACATCAGGCCGGCGGAATGGCCGCCGATCTTGTGCACCGACAGGCCCGGGACCAGTTCCTCGTCGCCATCGACGAAATGCACCTGGTTGCCGTAGACCTTGCGGATCATCTCGCAGACATCGTCGACCTCGAAAGGCTTCTGGACCGCCGGAAAGCACATGCAGCGCCCGGTGGCGTAGGACATCTCGCCGTCCTGGAGGATGAACTTGGCCTTGGGGAAATCGCTGATCCCGCCGGCGTGGTCGTAATGCATATGGCTGATGATGACGTTTTCCACCTCGGCGGCGTCGATCCCCATCATCGCCAGACCCTCGGCGGGGCTGCGCAGCAAGGGCGCGTTGCGTTTCTTCGAGGCGACCTTGCCGAAGCCGGTATCGACCACATAGGTGCGCTTGTCGTTCTTGATCACCCAGACGAAATAATCGAGCGGCATGGGGCGGTCATGCTCGTCCATGTAGAGCATGTTGCCGTTGCGCGTGCGATTGGCGTTATGGGCGTATTTCACCGCGTAGATCTCAAAGACCTCGCGCTCCTCGGATTTGCTCATGTCCCGTCCTCCCCGGTTGCGTCGGCCGATCCCAGCCGCTTGAATGGCGGTCAGGGTAGACAGTCGCGCGCGGTCTGGACAAGCCGGGCGATCATCAACGGAGAGCAGGCATGACGGGTATCACGGTTGGGTTCATCGGCACCGGCGCCATGGGCGAGCATATGTGCCGCAACATCGCCCAACGCGGCGACAACGCGGTGATTGCCTTCGATCTCGCGTCCGAGCCGCTGGACCGCTTGGCCGAGCATGGCGTTACCCGTGCCCAAAGCGCCGAGGATCTGGCGCGCAAGGCGGATGTGGTGATCCTCTCCCTGCCGGGCGGACCGGAGGTCGAGGCGATCGCCGAGGGCGCGCTGTTGGGCGCGGCGCGGGAGGGCTGGACGGTGATCGACATGTCGACCACTCCGGTCAAGACCACGCGCGCGGTCGCGGCCAGGTTCGAGGCCAAGGGCGTGCGCTATCTCGACGCGCCGGTCGCCCGGACCCAGCAGGCGGCGATCGACGGGAATCTCTCGATCATGGTCGGCGGTGACGAATCGGTGCTGGCGGAATTTCGCGACGTGCTGCTGTGCATGGGCCCGGACGTGACCCATTGCGGCCCCGTCGGCTGTGGTCAGATCGCCAAGATCCTCAACAACATGGTGGTGTTTCAGAACGGCGTCGCGCTGGCCGAGGCGCTGACCATCGGGCGCCAGGCGGGCATGGATGGCGGCCATCTGCTGGAGATCATCAACAAAAGCTCCGGCGGGTCGTTCGTCGGCATGAACCATGGGGTCAAGGCCATGGTCCCGGGAACCTTTCCGTTGAAACAGTTCCCCGCCCGCTATGCGCTGAAGGACCTGTCCTACGCCCTGCTGCTGGCCGCCGATGGCGGGGTCGAGGCCCCGGGCGCGGAGCTTGCCGGGCAGATGCTGGAAAAGGCCATCGCCATGGGCAATGGCGAGGAATACTGGCCCACCATCATCAAGGCCGTCGAGGCGGCGGTGGATGACGGCAAGGCATCCGATTAACGCCGCAACCGGATCTTGTATGGGGTTTCGCGACATGGCACGTCTCGCCGGTTCACCTTAAGCGCCGTTTCATGTCAGGATCGCGCCGAACCAGACGCCGGACCGGCGCGTTAATCGGAGGATTTACAAATGCTGTATGAGTTTCGCACCTATACCACCGGCCCCGGCCAGGCGCCGCTGCTGGCCAAATACTCCGCCGAGATCGGTCGCGATATCCGCGGCGACGATCACGGCAAGCTCGAGGGTTATTGGCTGACCGAGATCGGGCCGCTGAACCAGGTGATGCATCTTTGGTCCTACGAGGACATGAATCACCGGACCGAGGTGAAGGCCAAGCTCAGCCAGAACCAGGACTGGAAGAACAAGTACCTGACCAAGAGCGGCCCGCTGATCCGTCGCCAGGACAACCGGCTGATGTATGCCACAAGGCCGATCTTCAATCCCGGCACCGAGGGCAATATCTACGAGTACCGCTTCTATCGCTGCAAGGTCGGCAAGGCCAAGGTCTTCGCCGATGCCATTACCGCGGCAATGCCGGTGCGTGAGCGGCATTCCAAGAATGTCTGCATCTGGATGACCGATACCGGCCAGCCGAACGAGGTCTCGCATCTTTGGGTCTACAAAGACATGAACGACCGCGCCAAGTGCCGCGCGGCGGCGGCGGCGGACCCGGATTGGCAGAACTTCCTGAAGGACGGTCCGGACCGTCTGGAGGAGATGCACTCCACGATCCTGGTGCCGTTCAGCCACTCGCCGTTGAAGTAAGACCAGAATAAAGATCCGGGGCGGTGTCATTCGCCGTCCCGGTTTTCCTTGTTCTAACCGTAGCGATGCAGCTCGGCGCCGTGGCGCTTGAGCCAGCGGCGGTGGGGCTCCCAATCGCCGACGAGATCGCCGACCAGCCGCCAGAAGGCTGGTGAGTGATTCATCTCCACCAGATGCGCCGCCTCATGGGCGCAGACATAATCCAGCACGTCTTCCGGCGCCAGAACCAGCCGCCAGGAGAACGACAAACCAGCCCTGGAGGAACAACTCCCCCAGCGCGAGGTGGTGTCGCGGATTGATATCTTGGCGACCCGCCGATCCAGCGCCCGGGCATGTGCCCGCGCCCGGGGCGAGATTTCCTCGCGGGCGCGCCGCTTGAGCCAGTCCGTGACCCGCCGGGCAAGGTGGTCGGCCTCGCCGCTTACGCAGAGCTCGGGCAGGGGCGCGCCATCGAGTGTCGCCTCGCCGCCCTGTAGCCAGACACCGCGGCGCTGGTCGGGCCGGTGCCGGACGCGGATCTCGCGGCCCAGCATCGGGATCACCGCGCCATCCTCGAAAGCGATCCGTTGGGGTTGCTTGGCCAGGTTTCGCGCCAACCAGCCGGCCTGATCCTGGGCGAAACGAACCGCCCGATCGAGCGGCGCGCCCCAGGGAACCGTCAGAACCGCGCGGTCACCCGCCGGATCGAGCCGCAATCCAACCCGCTTGGCGCGCCCGCTGATCTTGACGGCGACAACCAAATCCTCGCCGTTCGGCGCGGTAACCGTAATCGTATCAGAATCGAGATTGGCCAAGATCTTGTGGTCCGCTGGCTGGTTTAGCCCGTTTATACCAGATCTTGTGTGATGTGGGGAGCCGCCTGGCGCCTTGGTGAAATGCCGAGATGCATAGGTAGAACCGGGAAAAGAAAGATGCGGCGCCAGGATTGGGGGGAGGGGGGCGGCGCCGCATCAGTCTTGTCATCCGCTCGGTCGTTGGGGGACGGTATCCGAGCGGAAGGCCACCGGCTCGAGGGGACGAACCGATGGTGCTCTAGATATGGGATCATTGGGGCGAGATTTCGAGGGGATGAAGGCGAATTTGTGGCAAATCTCGTCACGGCACGCTAAGCAGCCCGAGGAATGGGTGATCGTGGCCGCTTTTGGCACGCGATCGTGAACACGGATGCACTATCCGGGGGCCAAAAACCAGGGGATGTCGACATGGGTGCCAAGCCAGCTTCCGACGCGTTGAAGCGCTTTACCGTTCTGGATCTGACGCGGGTGCGGGCGGGGCCCACTTGCGTGCGTCAGCTCGCCGATTGGGGCGCCAATGTCATCAAGGTCGAGCTGCCCGAGGCGATGGAGAGCGGCAACGGCCTCGGCGGCTCGCGCCATGGTCCTGACTTCATGAACCTGCATCGCAACAAGCGGGCAATGACCTTGAACCTCAAGGACGAGCGCGGCGTCGCCCTGTTCAAGCGGCTCTGCAAGACCGCCGACGTGGTGGTCGAGAACTATCGCCCGGATGTGAAAACCCGGCTCGGCATCGATTACGAGGCCCTGAGCGCCGAGAACCCGGCCTTGATCTATGCCAGCATTTCCGGCTTTGGTCAGGACGGGCCCTATGCCAAGCGTCCCGGCTTTGACCAGATCGCCCAGGGCATGGGCGGAGTGATGTCGATCACCGGCCTTCCGGGCCAGGGCCCGGTGCGCGCCGGCATTCCGATCGCCGATCTCTGCGCCGGGCTGTTCGCCGCCCAGGGGATCATGATCGCGTTGTTGGAGCGTGAGGTTTCCGGCAAGGGCCAGTGGATCGACACCTCGCTTCTGCAGGCCCAGCTTTTCATGCTGGATTTCCAGGCCGCGCGCTGGCTCGTCGATGCCGACGTGCCCCAGCAGGCCGGCAACAACCATCCGACCAGCATTCCGACCGGCGTGTTCACCACCAAGGACGGCTATATCAATCTCGGAGTCGCCGGTCAGGTGATCTGGAAGCGGTTCTGCGACCTGATCGGACGCGAGGATCTGCGCGATCACCCGGATTACGCCGAGGGCGCCGACCGCTCGCGCAACCGGGACGCGCTGAACGCCGAGATCGAGGCCTTCATGAAGACCGAGACCACGGCGCATTGGGTCGAGTTGCTGAACAAGAACGGCGTGCCGAGCGGACCGATCTACAATATCGGCGAGGCGTTCGAGGATGAGCAGGTCAAGCATCTCGGCATGGCCCAGAAGGTCACCGGTCATGCCCGGGGCGACATGGAACTGGTCGGCCAGCCGGTCCGCCTGTCCCGTACCCCGACCAGCATGACGATGCCGCCGCCGGAATATGGCGAGCATACCGACGAGGTACTGAGTGAACTCGGGTTGGACGCGGATGAAATCGCCGCCTTGCGCGCCGATAACGTAATCTAATTCGCGAGAACAAAGCTTTCGAAAAGGAGATAGAGCCATGGCGACGCAAGAGATCATCGCGGGCGAGGAAGACCGGTTGCTGAGCGAGGTTCGCGACAGCATTGCCTGGATCACGTTCAACAACCCGGCGCGCATGAACGCCATGTCGCGGGACATGTGGGAGGGCGCGACCGCGCTGCTCGACCAATACGCCGCCGATCCCGAGGTTCGGGCGATCGTGCTTACCGGGGCCGGCGACCGGGCCTTCGTGGCCGGCGCGGATATCTCGAAATTCGAGAACGAGCGTGCGTCGACCGATGCGCGGATGGCCTATGACCGCGCGGTTACCGGCTTTCACGCGGCCCAGGCACGGATCGCCAAGCCGACCATCGCCCGGGTCAACGGCTATTGCATCGGCGGTGGTCTCGCCGTCGCCATTGGCTGCGACATCCGGATCTGCTCGGAAAAATCCACCTTCGGCGTGCCGGCGGCCAAGCTCGGCATCGGCTACAAGGCCAAGGGGATCAAGGAGCTGGAACGCCTGGTCGGCCCGGCCTTCACCGCCGAGATCTTCTACACCGCGCGGCAATTCACCGCCGAGGAAGCCCGGATCATGGGCCTGGTCAATCGGGTGGTGCCCGAGGCCGAACTCGACGCGGCGCTGAGCGATCTGGTCGACCGCATCGCGGTGAACGCGCCGCTGTCGATCCGGGCCGTCAAGGAGGCGCTCATCGAGCACGGCAAGCTTGAGTCCGAGCAAGATCTGTCCGCGCATTACGCGACGGTGGAGCAATGCGGCACCAGCGACGACTACACCGAGGGCCGGACCGCCTTCATGGAGAAGCGGCGCCCGAATTTCACGGGTCGCTGATCAAGGGGAACGCGCGCGATGTCCATGGCTTTCCCGCATCTGCTCTCGCCGCTCCAGGTCGGGACCACGACGCTCAAGAACCGGATCCTCATGGGCTCGATGCATACCGGGCTGGAGGAGGCGCCGGACGGCTATGCGCGCATGGCGGCGTTCTATGCCGAGCGGGCGCGGGGCGGCGTCGCGCTTATGGTGACCGGCGGGATTTCACCCAATCGCGAGGGCCGGCTGGGTCTTGGCGAAGGCGAGCCCGCCTTCCCCGAGCATGCCGACAGGCACCGGGTCATCACCTCGGCGGTGCACGAGGCCGGCGGCAAGATCCTGCTGCAACTTCTGCATGCCGGGCGCTACTCAAAGCAAGAGGCCTTGGTCGCGCCCTCGGCGATCCGGGCGCCGATCAACAAGTTCGAGCCGCGCGAGCTCTCCGGCGATGATATCCGCCGGACCATCGAGGACTTCGCCGACGCCACGGTACTGGCCGCGGAGGTCGGCTATGACGGCGTCGAGCTGATGGGCTCGGAGGGCTATCTGGTCAGCGAGTTTCTCTCGCCACGGACCAATAAACGCACCGATGAATGGGGCGGTTCCTGGGAGAACCGCAAGCGGCTCTTCGTCGAGATCGTCCGCCGATCCCGCGAGAAAGCCGGCACCGATGTCATGCTGATGGCCCGGGTCTCGGTTCTTGATCTGGTCGAGGGCGGCATGACCGGCGAGGAAGCGGTGGATCTCGCCCGGTCGTTGGAGCTGGCCGGCGCGGATATTCTCACTTCCGGGATCGGCTGGCACGAAGCGCGCATTCCCACGATCATGAGTTCG